>CAYLTY010000015.1:0-66144 GCA_964386705.1 uncultured Planctomycetaceae bacterium | reverse complement strand
GAAGCTGCTCCAGCAGCAGTTCCATTAATCGAAGATGCATTGATCGCAGTTGCCGCGCCTGACCCTAATATCAGCGTTACACCATTCGCCAGAGTCGTTGTCGGAAGTGAAATCGACCCGCCGCTCGTGGAAAGTTGGCTGTTACCATCGACCGTGGTGGCACCGGAGAGCGTGATGTTGCCGGCCGTCGTCGTCAGATTGGCAGCCAATGTCGTTGCAGTGGTGCTGGTTAGACTGATGCCGGAATCCGAGCTAATCGCCGCGTTCACATCGATCGTCTCGACAGCACCGGCGCCTCCATTCTGCACCGTAAAAGTTTGATTCGTGCCCGTGTCGAGAGCCGTGGCGATGCGGACGACATCCGTTCCCGCACCACCATTGACCGTGATATCCGCGTTAAAGGCGGCGTCCAGAGTGTTGATGGTCAACGTATTATTGTTGTTGCCGAGATTGACCGTCAGCGAATTGGTAGGATTGGGAATGACGGTGTTCTCAAAGGTCGTCCCAACAATCTCAATGCTTCCGGCAGCGGCATTGTCCTGCAAAGTCGCATCGATGTTATTGACGCCCGTGTTCAGATTGAGAATTGTGTCGGCGGCATTGCCGGCGTTGATCGGCTCAAGTCCTGTGAAGATAATGCTCCGCGAAACCGTGCCGTCGTCGAGTTGAATGCTGCCGTCGTTGCCAGTACCCGCCCCCATCGAGTCTGAACCGGTGAAGCTGATCGTCTGCGTGACGATCGAACTCGTACCCGTCAGTGTGAGCGTATCGCCGTTGCCGCCCGCTTGTGTGCCACCGTTGACCTGAATGTTGAACCCGATGTCAGTTGCAAAGCTGACGATGAAATCATCGTTTTGGCCACTCTCACCTGCGATCGTCAGCGTGCCGGTAATCGAGTCACGTGGAACCGCGTAGACAACCTGCTCGCTGCCAGTTCCCGCATTGGCGACAACCTGCACCGTGTCATCGACGACGCGAACCGTGTAGGAGTCTGCGGCTCCGTTGCTGCTCTGGGTGGGAGTCACAGTTGCCGTTGCATCATCAACAATCAGGACGACGTCATTGCCGTCGCCACCGAAGTACGTGATCCGAGCCGTCTTGCCGCTGCCTAGAAAGTCGGTGCTGACCACGGCTCCGTCAACGAGCCCGTTGAACGTGCCCGTCACCGCATCGCTGGCACCGTCATTGTTGATGATGAGGAATTTCTCTCCGGCGCTAATGCTGGATGACCCCACACTCACCAGACTGAGAGTGGAATTCCCCAAGCTCACGTTTCCGGTTACCAGCAGCTTGTCGTAGCTCGCGGTGCTTGTGGCCTCAACCTCAAAGGTCGAGCCGCTGACCAACGACAGGCTACCAGTGCTGAATGCTCCGATCGACGTACCAGGCGCGACAGTGCCGCCGCTGGCCGTAGTGACGGTACCATTCACCGTTCCAGTGCCACCAAGCGTGCCCGTATTATTGACGCTTACCGCACTTCCCGAAGCGGTGCTGCCTGTCACCAGCAATTTTCCACCATTGATGGCAGTTGCCCCCGTGTAGGTATTCGCTGCACTGAGCGTAGTTGTCCCCGAAGTGGACTGAGTCAGACCGTTCGTTCCACCCAGGATCGCACTGACCGAACCGGCCTTGGTCTGAATGGTATTGGTACTGGTGAGCGTGCCGCCACTGCCAGTGATGCTGCCGCTGGTGAGAGTCAGCGCATTGACCGTTTCGTTGAACGTCCCGATGCCAAACGTTCCCCCGTTGACGTTGAGCTTCGTGTTATCGTTGACTTCGCTGCTGCCGCCGAGATTGAAGGTGCCGCCGTCGAGTTCCACGGTGCCCGTGCCCGCATTGAAGCCGGCCGCTGCAAGCGTCGTTGTACTGGCGGCGGTCAGAAACTGGTTGCCATTGGTAGTGCCGGTGTTCGTACTCAAACCGCTGGATGAGACAGACAACGCATCTCCGGACGCGGCAATCGAACCGCTGCCGGCATTCAGCGTCACCGCGCCGCCAACAACGTCCGTGCCGACATCGCCACTGTCGGTAATGCTTCCCGTGCGAGCGGTCAGAGTCACCGCATTCGTCCCGGCCGCGAGTTCCGTGACGGCGATGGCACCGCCGACGATTGTCACTGGATCGGTGAACGTCGAGCTGGCGATAGTCACCGCGCCGGTTCCGTTCGTCGCATCGCCAATCGTGATCGAGCTGTGACCGTCCGAGAACGTGCTGATGAAGTTATCCGTAATGGCCAGAGTGGTAAGACTTCCGGTGCTACCACCAACATCAATCGTCCTGCTGGCCGTCAACGGCTTCACGATCAGGGCACCCTTCCCCTCGATGGTCAAATTGGACGGCGGGCCCAGTATCCCTATCACGTCACCAGTGAGGCTGATGCTGCCAGTGCCAGCCGAGTTACCAAGCCGTCCATTGCCAGCCCCAATAGACTGGCCGCTCACGTAGACGCCGGTGCCAGTGAGGGAGATCTTCCCGGAGCCCGTGGCCTCCAGGATGTTGTTGGAGCCAGACTGCCCAAGTTGCACTCCTTCGCCATCAGCAACGGCAATTCCAGTAATCGTGATATCGCCGTCGACCGTCCGAACCACGCCACCCACGCCACCAGTGTTGGTCGTCCGGAATCCGTCCGGATCTCCAGTTCCGGCCGACCGAGCATCAATGGTGATGTTCCCAGTGCCCGTGGTTTCCAGTAGGCCGCCGTCGAGTTGCACACCAGGAAAGCTTCCGGTGCCTGTACCCGACGCATTCGCGCTGATCGTGATTCCGCCGTCGACCGTCGTGATGCTCGAAAGTTTCGCCAGGGCGACATTCCGCGCCGTAGTCAGCGAGATGGCTCCAGTTCCAGTCGCAGCCAGATTCGAATTCGTGTTTGGCAGACTGATACCTGTGCCCGTGCTCGAAGCGGTCGCGGACAGGTTCTTGTCGACAGCCATCGTTACTGGCGAGTTGAATGTGATGCCGCCCGCCGAATTCAGAGTCAGATTCTGATTGCCCGTGGTTGTCGCGTTGAGCGTCTCATCTCCGCTGGTAGTGGTGATCGTCGTCGCCGCTCCGCTGATCGTGAGCGTATCCGTTGACGCATTGCCAAACACGACCGCTCCACCGGAGGTGAAGGTCAAACCATCCAGCGTGACGTTGGCGTTGAACGTCGCTCCGCTGGCTCCGACTGAGACATTCTCGTTGAATTGCACCGCGCCGGTTGCGTCGTCTTGAGTGATACTCGTCGGTGCGGTCGTGCCGCCGATGATGCCGCTGAACGTCTTCGTACCGGCTCCGACCAGCGTCAGGGCAACGCCGCCATTCACCGTACCGCTGTAAACAGCATTACCGCTGCCGCCAATGCTACTCGCAGTAGCCAGCGTGATATTGCCGGAGAGACTCGCAGCCGACCCGCTGCTGTTGATGAGCGCGCCGCCCGAACTGATTCCAGTACCGTTGAGCGTTATCGCCTCCGCACCAATTGTCTGACCGTTGAGATCAAGCACTGCGCCGGACGAAACCGTTGTGCCGCTGCTGGTGGCTCCTAGTGCCGCTGCACTGCCAGCCTTCAACGTTCCTGCTGTGACCGTGGTCGTTCCCGTGTAGGTGTTAACTCCGCTCAGCGTCGTCGTGCCACCGGCGGAGTTCTGTGTCAGTCCGTTAGTCGTATCGAGAATCGCGCTGATTGAGCCGGTCTTGGTCTGAATGGTGTTCGTGCTGGTCAGCGTGCCGCCGCTACCGGTGACACTGCCGCTCGTCAGCGTCAGTGTGTTAACAGTTTCGTTGTTGCCACCGATGGCGAAGGTCGCCCCGTTCACGTCCAGCTTCGTGTTGTCGTTGATCCGACTCGCTCCACCGAGCGTGAAGGTTCCCGCGCCACCCAGTTCGATGGTCCCCGTTCCCGCGTTCAATCCCGTTGTGTCGATCGTGATCGACCCCGCAGTGCCTAAGAACTGGTTGCCGTTCCCCGCAGTCATCGTATTGAGATTCGTCCCTGAGACGACGATCGCATTGCCGCTCGCGCCGATGCCGCCCGATCCCGCGCTCAGTGAAATCGTCCCGGCACCGACGATGATGTCTGTCGTTGCTGTGCCCGAAGTGATCGCGCCGATGCCGCTGGTCGTCAGCGTGATGTTGCCACCGGCAGAAGTCAGCGAGGGGGTCGTGCCGCTAAAGGCAATGTCCTTACCGCTGCCCGTGGTCAAACTGAGGTTCGTCGCAGACGTGCGATCAACCGCAGACGAAATCGTGACTGTCCCGGACGACGTGTCGCCAATCGAAATCGTGCCAGCAGTGATACGGTCGAGTTCGGGATCTGTCAGGCTGAGCTTGCCGGACGTTTCTGTTCCCAAGTCAATTTGTCGCGTGGCCGTTTGCGGCTTGATCGTCACTGTGCCAGCCGATGTCAGCGTGCTTGTGGCATTCAAGGAGACGTCATCCGCCGTGATCGTGATGACTCCCGCGCCCGACGTCGTCAGGTCCGCACTCGCGCCGGTGTTCAAGGTCTCCGCGTTGACGATCAGGCTTTCGCCCGAAGCATACGCGATATCGCCGTTCAGATTCACCGTGTCGCTACCACCGTCGCCATTGATCGTCAGATCGACGTTATAGCCCGCATCGACCGAGGTGACGGTGATCGTGTCGTCGTCCTGGCCAGCGTTGATCGTCAAACTTCCGGTCGGATTCGCGAAATAGACCGACTCACCCAACGTCGAGTCGATCATCGTCTTGCCATCTGACGCGGTGCCGTCGGTCACGGTGACTGTTTCGGCTCCGACACCATTAAACGTGAAGACGCGGTCGGTCGCGGTCAGGTTGTCGGTAATCGGTTCCAGACCGGTATAGGTGATGACACGCGAGCCGCCATCGACGATCGTGACTGAACCGTCGTTCGCGTTCGTGAAGGCGTGTGTCACGCTGGTCACGGTGTCGGCCGCCAGAGTCAACGAATCGCTCGTGCCGCTCCCGCCGTTGTAAGTCACATTGAAGCCCAGGTCGGTCGAGACATCGACGGTCAGGCTGTCGCTGCCGCCAGCCGTGCCCACGGTAATCGTGCCGGTAATAGCGCTGACGGGAATGCGGAGCGTTCGGTTGTCGTTGGTCAGAGTGCTGGCGAGCACGTTGCTCGGAACGGACGTAAAGGTCTCGTTGGTGTCGGTGATTTCAATGAACTGATTGCCGCTGATCGTGACTCGCTTGAGCGTCAGGCTGTTGTTGTTCCCGGCGGTGTCAGTGATCGTGAGGTTCCCGCCAGTGACGTCCGCAGACAAAGTGCCCGTGAACGAGTCGGACACCGCGACCGCAATTGGCTGGTTGCTGGCGTTGCCGCCAGCAGCATCCACCAGTGTGAATCGCATGTAACGGGCCGCTGTTTCCGCAGGAGCTCTCGCGCTCTGGAAGGTGATATTGCGGATCAGTTCTTGAGCAGCGGCGAGCGTTGCGTTGCTCGAAGTGAACGTAATCACGAGCGGAGCGCCTGCCGTTCCACCTGTGAACGTGCCGATCGTCGCGCCACCATAGGTGATATTCGAGCCGCTTGTACCGATCTGCCCTGTGGCGACTCCGACGTTACGAATGCCGAGCGTGTCTGACAGTGAGCTGTTGGTGGTAAATTCGACAGTCAGACTGCCGCCATTGAAATGGGTCGAGTCTGAATCGGTCACCGTGGCGGTTGGGTCAATCACCTTGGCCGCATCGCCCGGAGTAAAGCTGATAGCCGCTTCGGGCAATGCAATGACGGGCGCACCAGCAGGCGCCGAACCGGTGACGGTCCCGGAAATGTGGAAATTGAACTTCGGTGTTTCGGGATCGTTGGTGGTGAACTCGATCGCCCCGAACTTGTCGCCGGCTCGACTCGTCGTCAGATCGACGGTGAAGGTTGCCGTGCTGTTCGCCGCAACGGTGCTGGGGAATGCTCCATTAAGAACAAAGCCCGGCGGCAAGGAGAGATTCGAAAGGTTCAGAGCACTCACACCGCGATTTGCGATCGTGAATGTCTTGCTAACCGCGGCACCCGACAACGCCGCAGAGCCGAAGTCCACCGCAGTGGTGCGATTATCGCTGACGATCGTCGTGCCCTGAGTCACGTCAATACCGGCTGCGCCGGCGGCATTGGTGACTTCAAAATAGCGGCTGACCAACTCGACGCCGCCTTTTTCGACAGCCACTCGCCATTCACCAGGGAAGCTGAAGTTGGGGTTCAGATTCCATTGATGGATGCCATAGCGTTGGTCTGCCGGGACGGTGTAGTCGAAGGTCGTATTGAGCGTTCCGCCGGGGCGATACCACTTCACCTGATATGTGTCGTTCGCCTTGAAATGCGAGTGCCGGAACCAGAACCGAACCGTTTGCGCGCTGAGGGACGAGAAGACACGTTGTTCGGCGGGCCGCTCCTGGAATTCGGCTGCCGTCGGATCGGTGTTGGTGATTCCTGCGTCGAGAATCGTCGTGGGTTGGTCGAACTGATACGGCAGAGCATTGCCCGTGACGAAATAGCTCGCGGTATCAAAGTACGGCTCGACGGGCGCTCCGTAACGGGTGAGTGCGAAATGCAGGTGCGCGTCGGTGCTGCTGCCCGAGCTACCGGTCAGGCCCAGAAGTTGCCCGGCGGTGATCGTGTCTCCGACCTGCACCGTGATCGTGTTGGCGGCGAGGTGGTAGTACTGCGTTTGCCAGCCATTTCCGTGGTCGATGACGATGTAGTTGGCCGGTTGCGCGCCAGCGGTGGTTTGCCGGTCGAAGTTGCCGTCAGCCACAAAGCTGACCGTGCCACTGGCAGCCGCATAGACGGGAATGCCGGAGTCCATGCGAGCGAAGTTGGGGAGCGTGAGGTCGTGCCCCGTGTGTCCGTCATAGCTGAAGAACCCGCCGGTATAGTCCTTGACGCCGGCAGTGACATCCACGTCGTAGTAATTAACGACCGACCAGTCGTAGAACGTGCGGCCCCCCATCGGATCGGTGAGCAGTGGCGGATTCGCAGTGGCCGGAGCGGCGGTCGTGAAGTTGGCGCTGCCCGTGTTATTCGACTCGTTCGTCTCCGTCACAGTGCCGTCCGCATCGAGCGTGACGCTAACCGTGTGCGCTCCGGCCGTGGCATACCAGCCGCCAAAAACGTAGAACCAATTCCCAGTTCCTGAGCCTCCAGCACCTGAAGTGATACTCGTGAGACTCAGCGGCACTCCGTCCATGGCCGCTTCAATGCGGTAACTTGCGTTCGCTGCTAAGCCGGCGGTGCTGTAAGCCACCTTCACGAAAACGGCTTCGCCGGTAACGGGTGTTGTGTTCGAGAACGGTGACGCCGCCGTGACAATGCTGACGCTGGTGACAGCGAGATCGCGCACAACAGTCAGCACAATATCGTTTCCAACGCCGCCGCCACCTCCTCCGTCGGCATCAGCAACGTAGCTGATCGTTGCATTCAGCCCGCTGCCGAGGAAGTTCGTAATCGTGGCACCTTCGGCCAAGCCATTGAAAGTGCCGCTGATCGCGTCGGTGCCATCATTGAGCAGAATCGCAAAGGTGTTGCCCCCGATGGGAACAAAGCCATTGAACGCCGATGTGCTTAGCGTCACTCCGGTGCTGAGCGCCACGCTGCCGGTCACGACGAGTTGATCATGGCTGCTGCTCGTGTTGCCGGGTGCCGTGCCACCAACTTCAACCGCGAACGTCGAACCCGTCGCGAACGAGACGTTACTAGTACTGAGCACTCCGGGGCTGTTCCCTGGTGCGACCGAGCCGCCGCTGACGACATTAACCGTACCGTTGACCGTGCCGCTGCCACCCAGCGTGCCGCCACTGTTGACCGTGACCGCGCTACCCGAAGCCGTCGAGCCATTCACTCGCAACGTGCCACCGTTGACCGTTGTCGTGCCGGTGTAAGTGTTCGTGCCACCCAGTGTCAGCGTACCGGCACCGGTCTTGGTCAGAGTTCCCGTGCCCGTCGCCACCGGATCGGCGATGATCGTGTTTCCGCTGCCGTCAACGGTCAGATTGAAAGTGCCCGTGATACCGCTACCGCTGGCCACATCCAGCGTCAGCGTGCCACCGTTGGATTGAATCTCCGCGTTGCCGCTCAGAGTAACCTGACCCGCCAGACTAGCCGCGGAGACACTGCCGTTGATCAGCGCTCCGCCATTACTGATTCCGGTCCCGTTGATCGTGACCGCTTCAGCGCCGATGGCCTGGCCGTTGAGGTCGAGAACAGCTCCTGAATTGATCGTGGTGGCTCCCGCCGTGGTGCCCAGCGCGGAGGCGCTGCCCAGCTTCAGTCGACCGCCCGCGAGGACCGTGATCGCTCCCGAAAGATCATTGGCCCCGGACAGGATCAGCACATCCGGGCCGGCGACATCGAACGTTCCTGATCCCGTCACAACTCCGGAAAGCGTCAGTTCGGTCGTTCCGCCGGTGCCGTCATCCACATCCACGCGACCACCACCGGAAGCAATAGTGACGCCCCGATTCGAGCTGGCAGTCGCCCCGCGGTATTGCAACTGGCCGCCGCTGCCCAGGGTCACATTGCCGGTTCCGATCGGACTGTTCATGCCACTGTTATTGATGCTGTCAACGACGATGTAGCCTAGAGCACCATTGGTGGTTCCACCGGAGTACGAGTTCGACGCATTGGCGAGTTCCAGCGTGCCGGAGCTTCCTGTTTTCGCCAGCCCGCCAATTCCGTCGATCAGTCCGGTGATGATCAGCGTTTCGCTCGACGCCACATCGATCCGGCCGACGTTCAGCGTGATGGGACGTGCGAGAGTGAATGAGTCCGTGGCTTGAAGTACGTCCGCACCGCTGCCATTGCCGAGCAGGATGGCCGAAGAGCCGGTTCCGAGGCCGCTGGCGGCTGGAACAGCCAGCGTTCCCTCATCGATGCTGACGACACCGTCAAAAGTATTGGCGCCCGTCAGCGTGACGGTGCCGCTCAGTTCTTTTGTCAAACCGACGTTGCCAGCCAGGATGGCACTAATCGATCCCTGCCGAACGATAAAGGTGCTGGTTCCGGTGAGCGTTCCAGCGCCACTGCCGGTGACACTGCCGTTGACCAAAATCAACTGGTCAACGCTCTCCGTGTTCGTGCCCAGCGCCAGTGTCGCGCCCCCGGAGAGGTTCACGTCGGCCGTGTCGTTGATCAGGTTACTGCCACTCAGCGTGAACGTGCCGCCGCCCAGCGTAATCGTGCCCGTGCCCGCAGTCAGTCCGCCCGCCGCGATGCTGACGCTGTCCGCTTCGATCAGATTGATTCCCGCGTTGCCGCTGGTCGAAGCCGTCACTGTCGTCCCCGCCAGACGCACGAAGTTCGTAGTCGTACCGATACCGTTCGATCCGGCGCTCAGCGAAATGTCATCGCCAGTGATGTCCGTGCCCGTGTTGTCGCCGGTGGTGATCGCTCCGATCCCCGACGTTGTGAGTGAAACATCGCCACCGCTGCCTGCGTTGAGTGAAAATGTGCCGAATACAATATTGTTATTCGCACCCGTGGTCAGATTGATATTCGTACTTGCGGCACGAGTAATATCACCCGCGATCGTGATGACACCGCCGTTGACATCACCAATCTGAATCGTCCCGGCAGTGACCCGATCAAGCTCAACGTCTGTCAGACTCAACGAGCCGCCGACTTCCGCTCCCAGCGAGATCGGACGCGACGCACTCTGTGGTTTGAATGTCACTGTTCCCGCTGAAACAAGGGAACTCGCCGCGTCGATGGCCACGTCGTTGACCGTGACAGAAATCACACCAGCACCAGAAGTCGCCAAGTCAGTCCCGGCGCCAGTGGTGATAGTCTCTGCGGTAAGCGTCAGGCTCTTGCCACTGGCAAACGTGATGTCGCCGTTGAGATTGACCGTGTCGGAATCCGCATCGCCAGTGATTGTCAACGCCGCGTTGAAGGCCGCATCAACGGTGGTGACCGTCACAAAATCGATACCGGCGCCTGCGTTGATCGTCAGACTGCCGGTCGGATTCGTGAAGTAGACCGATTCACCCAGAGTTGAGTCGATCATCGTCTTCCCATCCGACGGCGTGCCGTCAGTGACGGTGATCGTCTCGGCCCCGCCGTTGAACGAGAAGACGCGATCGGTCGCGCTCATGTTGTCGGTGATCGGTTCCAAGCCGGTGTAGGTGATGACTCTCGTGCCACCATCAACGATCGTGACCGAGCCGTCGTTCGCGTCCGTGAAGGCGTGCGTCACGCTGGTCACGGTGTGGGTTGCCAGAGTCAGCGAATCAATCGTGCCGAGGCCACCTTGGTAGTCCACATCGAAGCCGAGGTCCGTTGAGACATTCACGCTCAAGCTGTCACTGCCGCCTTGGCCTTTGACGATGATCTTGCCGCTACCACCCATGGCCGTTGCCAGATCGGTGGCCGAAATGGTGAGTGTCTTGTTGTCGATCGATAGGACCGCTCCGGCAAGGGGTTGAGTGATCGCGATTTCCTCGGTGGAATCGCTGATGATGATGTTGGATCCGCTACGACTGACCGACAGCAGGTTGTTCTTGCCCGTGACGTCGATGTCCTCGATGACCAAATCATTGCCTGAAATACTGGCGCTCAGCGTCGCAGCCAGTAGGGCGCGATCCTCAAGAGGCTCTATGTCACGAGAAAACGAAGCTACAGCGAAATGCTGAGTCAGCAACGAGACGGATTTCCGGCGCGCGCGGCGCGTGCGACGATGAGTCGCTCGCGTTGTGAGAGAGTGCCGCAAACTATCGAGCCAGTTGCGCCAAGTCATCAATCAATCCTCAAGAGGGCATCGCTGATGCCCGTACCGGTATCACCTGACTGAACTAGTCAGACGGAACGTCCCGATCGGCTATTCCCGGCAGTTCGGGCTCGATCCGCAACGAGGCGGACAAAGGCATGGGGCGAGCCCCAGGCAGTCGACAAAAACATCCCAACTCAGCGTTTCCTCGCGTGAGCGCTAACCTCATCGGTTAACACCCCTCGCGGTGAACTCGCGGCCTCCGAAGCCTGCTGCGAGTGGCTTTCCTGCCTTTTCGGCCGACGCATCCCGCGTCAATCCATCCGGACCGGCGTTTTCAACCGGCCTGACTCCCTGATTTCTGCATGCAAACGCACTCTGAGCGCAACCGTACGGAAACGCGGTTAGCGCCCCTTCGGCTACTTTCAGTCCGTAACGATCAGTGCGCGCAGCCGCCAAACACTGCATCGCAGTGGTTTCGCGGCTGCTCCGAAGCTGTGCTAAACCCAATTGGCAAAGCCTGTTCCTGATCTCTTTGTGCGGGCTCCTTGAATTCGGGAGACCACACCCGAAAATCTTTTCAGCAAGGGGTTGCAGGAACAGCGTCAGATGAGAATGCTGCGATCCGTCATTTAAGCGTTGGCACCAAGGGCTCACGTGGACGAGTTTCGCAAATCACCGACAAACAATGACCAGGCGCCTGCCGATGCTGAATTGCCACCAGTGTCGGGAGACTCCACAACGTCCGGAGTGTTCTTTGCGAGCGACGAAACGGCCTTGTTCCGACCGTCAGCAGAGTTCCAAAAGGCCCAAAAGCAGATCGCGTCTCCCCTAAGGCGGATCGCCAACCGCTACACCGTCCGCCGTGAAATCGGTTCCGGCGGCTTTGGCAGAGTGCTTGAAGCTCACGATGAAGTTCTGGATCGCATCGTTGCCATTAAAGTCGCACGCAAGACTCGAGCGATCAATTCGCCGGAGTCGCAGGAGTTTCAGGCGGAAGCCCGGTTGGCCGCTAAGATCACCCACCCCAATGTCGTCACCGTCTATGACTGGGGGGTAGAGTCCGGCCAATGCTTCGTCGTCTTCGAATACGTGTCCGGACGCACCCTCGCCGACCGTATCAAAGAGGGCAACATCGGTCGCATACAGGCCATTCGATGGATGATCGACATTGCCCAGGCTGTCCACGCTGCCCACAAGCTAGAACTTGTACATCGAGACTTGAAGCCGGCCAACATCCTGCTGGACGAAGCCGAGCGGCCGCGAGTTGCCGACTTCGGTCTAGCAATGACGGCGGAGTCGCGAGAAGCGAAAGCCGGGGAGATCGCGGGCTCGCCACCCTACATGGCACCCGAACAACTGCGAGGGCAAACAGAGAACTTCGATGCCCGCACTGACGTTTGGGGATTGGGGGTCATTCTCTTCGAACTTCTAACCAAGCGACGCCCTTTCGTCGCCGACAACAAGGATCATGTCGGATTGGTGCACCAAATCCTCAATCGCACAACTCCCCATCTGTGCGACCTTGATCCCTCGATCCCGGCGGAGATCGACGCCATCTGTCATCGCTGCCTGGCGAAAGAAATCAACGATCGTTGGGAAACCGCAGACGCGCTTGCCAAAGCTCTGGAGCAGGCTTTACTCACGATCGGCTCTCAAGTTGCCGTGGCCTCGTTATCCACGACAGCCCCAAGCCGGCCGACTCGTAAAGTTCTCACTTGGATCGTGGCGATCGCGGCCATTTCGGGAGTTATCTGGAAATTACGAGGAAAGGATGAGACGCCAGGAGTAAGTGCGCCTCAAACGCAAGTTGCGGTCGATAATCAGCCTGACACAGCCTCCCGCCAGGTTAAGCCGCAAGTTCCCGTTCCAGGAGAGTGGTTCCCGCTGCTCACTCGCGAGCCAGAACAGCTCTTGTGGCCAGAGGACTTGGCGAAATCTCGGTGGACATTCCTTCCAGAGCGAAACGAACTGTGGATGCAGTGTTCAGGCCACGGCTTACTCAAGATCGGCGAATCACATCGTGACTACGACCTGAAGATCGAGATCGCTCAGGCGACATGGGCGGGATGGCTCGGGATCTTCTTTGGCATGCAGGATGACGTTCTAGCCGGATTCCCTGCCTACCGGTGCGAGGTGATTACCGTTCGAGGGCAAACACCTAGGAACGGGCAATTCGGTGCGACTTTGGAGCGATCAATTTTCAAAAGTACGATCGGCGTTGAACCCGCACGAACGCTTGGAACCAAATTCGTGAACACCCCCCCGCAGCCCCTTGGTCAACAAACAAACCTGAAGATTCAAGTGAGGTCCGGCAAACTTTCTTCGGTTCAGTGGAATGGCGAAGAAAAGTCCGAATTACACACGTACCAACTGGACGAACAGCTGCAAGCGAATGATCATTATGGAGGAATTGGTATCTATGCGAACTCAAGTTCCGGTAGTGTTCGCAATTTCGAGCTTCTGCTGGTAGAAGAGGAAACTAAATGACGGGCCAAAACGACAACGCAATTTCCATCAAACTGGAAATTCGAATCCCTACGAATGGCGCCCCACCCGCGGTCGTCGTGGAGAAAGACGCGTTTTCGCGGCCGCCAGCGGCAACGTTTGAAGCCGTTCAGCTCAGTATTGACGTTCCCAACTCAAGCCCAGTCGCAACGACGTTCACAGGAAAAATCTGCGCATCGGGGACAGCTTTCGGCGCCAACACGGTTTATGCCAAAGTATTTTCAGGCACAATCACCGACCCATTTTCGGCCTCGATGTCAGGGGCGATATCAACCACACCAACCCCCGAAGGGGACTGGTCCTTCAGTGAAGTTGGTACAGTCGCCAACTACCCAAGCACTACCACACACACCCTCGTCGTGTGGGCTCGGGAAGGCAGCGTGATTACAGCAGCGCAAACAGTCGTGTTCACTCCTGCTTGGGGTAGCTCGACCGAATGTAATGGCGGAAACTTGTCATTCGCTGAAAACCGGCTTGCCTCTCCACCAGATCTGGCGTTTGAAACCATTCCCTCAGCCTGGGAGCTGAAAGCTGGCAGCTTTGGTGGAGCGTTGTTGGGTTCGCTGAACGGGTCATGGACCTTGAAGTTGCAAACATCGCCAAATGAGAAAGTCGCCTACTGCAATGGCGGCAACGGCTCGACCTCTCCTCGCATTCAGCTGACGTGTGATTCGCCGTTTGGCAAGTCGTGGCAACTGCGCTTTGAACTTGGCGAGAGCCGGATCACCTACTCTCTGTGCGCGAGCAAGTTCAACGGGCTGGGACAGAATGTCTTCCGTGATGTCGCCAGTGCCGGAGTACCAGACGACGCTGCCATTCCCGCGTCCATCACGATCCAACCCCGCTAGCCAACGGCCATGAGTTTCCCCACATGCCGCCACGGTCAGCCCTGTGGCGGCCATGAATTACGAGGTTGCAACTCTCCCAAACTTGCCGGCCTGAAGTTCGTCACGCCATCCCAATGTGCCGGCTGTTTTTGTCGAGATCATCCCGACGATTCAGTCAGCACAGGGCTCGTTCGTGCTGTCGGTTGCGCACACTTAGGAACGGCTCAGCCACAAGTCAACATGCATCACGGTGGAACTGCCGCCGGCACCACACAGGAGCATTTTGACGGGTACGCCAGACACGCTTGCAGCCATCCCCGTTGGGGGCAAACAACCCTGGCCAACTGCCAGAGTTGTCCCGACTATTTATTTCCCGTAGTCACTCCCCACATGCCCGTCGATCAGGTGCGACGCCTGATTGAATTGCCCCCGCGGCAGCAAGCTGCAGACTGGTGGAAATGGGATAACGCCCAGATAGCGCAACGTGAGCTAATTGCGGATTCCATCGCCTCTACATCGACGATCCCACCTCGCCACCAAGGCCGTGGAATTGTGGTGGTAGGCGGCGGAAAATACTTCGTGTCGGCCTATGTCACCGTTCGAGTGTTACGCCACGTGGGTTGTCAACTTCCCATCGAGTTGTGGCACCTGAAGGGCGAAGTTGACGATGAACTGCGCGACGTACTCAAACCGTTGGGAGTAACGTGCATCGACGCCGATGAGTTTGTTCGCCTCAAGCCGTTCCGTTTTCTCCAAAACCACTGGTGGAAAGGCTGGCAGCTGAAAGCGTACGCTTTGCAACAATGCTCGTTTCAAGAGGTATTGTTACTCGATGCAGATAGTTATCCGGTTCGCAATCCAGAATTCCTGTTTGACTGGCCGCAGTATCGCAAGCACGGAGCAGTCTTCTGGCCAGACCTTGAATTAAACACTTATATGATTCCCGACTATGCCTGGACGATTTTCGGTGTAACACGATTCCAGGAACTGCCGACAGAATCAGGCCAGATTCTCGTCAACAAACAAACATGCTGGAGCGAACTGACGATCGCTGCGAAGTATAACGAACAAGCAGACTTTGTTTATCAGATTCTATACGGCGATAAAGACACATTTCCAATGGCGTGGCGTCGGCTCGGCCGGGCGTATGCGCGATGCTGGCCACACTCCAAGTTCGATTCCGTTGCGATTCGCCAATTCGACGATCACGGTCAGACACTGTTTATTCATCGCGTGCATGACAAATTTAGACTACCCGATTTGAAGTTTCAGGCGACCCCCCAACGGAGTCGGCAGAACCAATTTCACCCTCAGTTCCCACTCGAAGCTTTCTGTTTTCGAACCGTCCATGAACTAGCCTCGCTGAGGCTGAATTCTCATTGGCTCAATCAGGCCTAAAACAACATGTCCATGCAGAAGATGTGGATTCGTAACGCGTGGGATCAGGAAATCGCTACATCGGTCTTCGTCAGAGACGAGTATCGCCTTCGCGCTCTGCAAAAAAGTGGAGTTTCAGTGACGTGGGCATTGGACGTCGGCGCGCATATCGGGTCATTTACGCGACTTGTCAAACAACTCTGGCCGGCTGCCCAAGTTATCGCCGTCGAGCCCGATCCGAGCGCCGCACCCTACTGGCATCTGAACACTGCACCTGCCAAAGGACAACACTGGCATCCACAAGCATTGGTGCCCGTCGGCGGACCGTCATCGGTCACTTTGATGTCGTCCTCAGATCAGAATCCGGCAGCCAATTTCATTGCTGAGGTTGTTTCACAGTTTACTCCAATTCCAACAGACCGGCAGTCATATACCGTCCGCGCCGGCGATGTCCTGCAACTGCTATCACAGTACAATTCTCCACAATTGGACTTGTTGAAGCTTGACTGTGAAGGAGCAGAAGCCGACATCCTCGAAGATCTGTGCCGCCACAACTACCTGCAGCGCGTAGGCTACATCGTCGGTGAGTGGCACTACTTCGACAGCATCCCGCGAATCGAACGGTCGTTGGCAGCCACTCATACGGTAAGCATCCACCGCCACGAATTTCCTTGGGGAGCGTTCTTCGCCAAACCGAATTGATTATAGAAAAAGGGCCGATGGAAGCTGCGGAAGCTATCCACCGGCCAGCGATCATGACTCCACAAGATAACTACTCGTCCAGATGCCCCAAACGCTGAACGGCAGGCTCTGAGTTCTCGTTCTGACTTCGACCGGCTTTCAGAATGCTGATCAATACAGCGGTCACAAAACAGAATCCTGCCGCTGCCAGCGGGATTCCGCCGTCAATCTCATAGAGTCGCACACAAAACTGCCAGCCCACCGCAGCCACGCTGGCAGCGGCTGTTGATCCGCCTGCGATCAGATACCACCGCTCACGCAGCATCAGTCCGAGAACGGTCGCCATCAAAATCATCACGGCCACGTAAGCAGCGAAGAGTAATCCCGTCAGACCAAAGTGAGTCTCTGAGGCAAGAACCATCAGGGAGGCCAGTCCGAGCAACACTCCAGCCACCGGACGCAAAGTAATTGCCCAGAAATCACGATAGAGAGTCGTGATCGCTATCACCCCGAATAGCAACGCATGCCATATCACAAACGGTTCAGCCGGAGTCAGCCCCGCTTGTACTCCCAACCACGTGCCTCCGAGCGTCAGACTGCCCGCGCCGAGCAACGTGCGCGGGCTCTGTCGGAAGATCAGCCCGTAGGCCAGTTCCACGATGCCCAAGCCCACGAGCGGCCAATACTGTTGCATATGGGTCGACAAGCTCAACGACTGCGGTCCCACAAACAAATTCATCATCGACGCCGCGATGAACCCCAGTTCGGCTCTCCGCACGCCACGCAGCCATGCGTAGCCATAAAACACCATCAGACCACACATAGCAATCGCCACAGGCGACCCGATGGTTGAGATGACGTCCTGCAAAAACAAATTCCGCGAGTAATGCCAACTCCGGTTCTCGAGCCAGGGACGTGACATCGCAACCAACAATGGCGCGGCCAGTAACACCCCGTCCTGTAACTTCCTGATCCGCTCGACGAGGCCCAGTTCGAGCAACACGAGTAACACCGCCCCCAGAAATGGGACGAGAAAATACATTCCAAAGGATGTGTCCCAGAAGTGGGCTCGCGCATTGGCTCGATCAAATGAAATTGCCAATGAATAGGATCTCAAGCAAACCGCGAGCCCCATAAACACGAACAAACACCACGGAAAACAAGGCCATTTCCAGGGAGTTCCATTTTCAACGACTGCGCCCCGGCCACTTCGCACGGCAGGCAAGAGGCCAAGCGTGATCAGCCCCGCGAAACTCGGAAATAGCGCCACTCGATACGTCGCCATCGCGGGCGCGCAGCCTGAAACTTCGGGTGAAACCCACAACGGAAAACCAAAGAACAGTGCCAGCAGCCCATAAAAGGGCAGGCGGTAAGACCAGGGCAACCGAATCTTCAGGCCAGATAGCAACGCTTCCGTAACACTGACGGAAAGCAACAGCCCAAAACCCATCAACGCCAGCGCATCAACGGCTGTGTTGGCTTCCCAGGACACCAACGTGACGATCTCATCAAAGCTGACCGAGATCGCAAAAAACATCAATAATAATACCAGAACGATAGAGCGGGCGTCCTCCCACACCCGTCCAAACTTCACAATGCAGTAGGCCGTAAATGCCATCAGCAGTGTCAGAGCGCTCAAAGCGCCCATCAGGTTCCACGGCTCGATGTACTCGACCTCGAAGGGTTTGAAGAACATCTTCAGGCCGTACACACTCAAGCCAGCGCTAATTAAATAAAAGGGATTATGGTTGTAGAGGAGTTTCAATAACCACGGAACTTGTGAACGTGACATGCCGCACCTCCAGATCGCAGTGCTGCACTGAGCCCGCAGCGCCAAAAAGGGATGAGCAAAGACAGGAACTCGCCATAGGAGTCCTTACAGAGGGGTTGCTCCAAGCGCAGAACGTCCGCCAGCACACGGCGGAACGCCGGCGCACTTCTCACGGAACGAGGAAGCCATAGAAATGCTTTCAAGTCGTCGCGGGGGCCTGAGAGACGGAGATTAATTCAGGCTTTTAAGAAATGAAGAACCGCCAGCGACTGCGTTATCAGTCGGGACTATTCACGGCGGGTCACGGGCACGTCGTCTTCGTATGGCTCGCTTCATCGCTGGCCTCCGCAAGATCGCCGCCATTGCACTTGAATCACGCTAACGCGTGATGGACAAATCCGATTCACATTCTGCCATCGGTTTTGTATCAGTCAAGACATTACGTTGATGTTTGTAAATTCGACGGAGATTGCGGTGCTCCGCTTTCGCGGGAGGTCGTACCAGCCCGACTCACTTCGAACCCAGTGAGTACTTGCGGTCAAAGTGGGTGTAGCCACCATCGACGAAGATAATCTGCCCCGTCGTGTGACTTGATCGCTCCGAGGCCAGGAACACGACTGCATCGGCGATTTCGGCGCAGGTCGTAAAACGTTGCTCGAAGGGAATCATGGCTTCGATTTCGCGTCGCTTGCCAGCAGGATCAGGCATCGTGTTGAGCCAGTTCTCGTAGAGCGGCGTCCAGACTTCCGCCGGGATCACGGTGTTAACTCGGATGTGATGCTCAGCCAGATCCAAAGCCCATTCGCGCGTCAGGCCATTGATCGCCCCTTTCGCCGCAGCATAGCCCGAAGTTCCGCCCTGCCCCGTGACACTGACCTTCGATCCGATGTTGATGATCGAACCGCGTGACTTCTTGAGCTCGGGCAATGAGTAGTGAGCCATCGCATAAACGTGCAGCAGATTGCGTTGCAGCGAGCCCAAAAACGCGTCTGGCCCGGCGGTGAGACCCACCCCGTCATTCACGCCTGCATTGTTCACCAGCACATCCAGTCGCCCAAACTTGACAACCGTCTGCTCAACGGCCCGCTGGCAAGCGGCGACATCGCTGAGGTCGGCCTGAATGAAGACGCACTCCTGCCCGTTGGCTGCGAACTCAGCTTCCAGTGCGCGCCCTTCGTCCGCGCTGCGGTTCACGTTCGCAACACGACAACCTTCAGCCAGAAAGGAGCGGACGATCCCCTGCCCGATGCCCTTGGATCCGCCCGTAACCAGTACGACTTTGTCTTTCAGAAGTAAGTCCATGAAGTTCCCAACGCTGATGATGATGTACGGCGAGTTGTCGCGTTCGAGTGAGACTTTCGAGCAGTCGCCCCGCGCAGGTCAAACGAGCCAGCCCTGCTGTCAGCAGATTGTCGTCTGATCTCGAACTTCGCGCGTTTGATCCAGCGGAGAGTTCAGAGTCGAATACCCACGGATCGCAGTGCGCCGGTTGATTCTGCGACCATTGAAAAGGATCAGCATGCGTCTTCTGCCAAGCGTTCGTTGTTGGATTCGTGATCTCACCAGCCGCGTCACTTTGTCCTGCCGGGCATTACGCGCGATCAATCGCCAAGTTCTTGCTCCCACACTGTTGCTGGCGGCCGTCGGAGCAGCAGAAACTCGAGCAGACGACAAAGCACCGGCAGTTTCTGTCTCGGGAATCTACCCGCATCTCGCCATGTTCAACGACGATGGTGAGTGCGGCACTGGGGCCGTCGTTCCTTGGGCGGATCGTCTGTGGGTTGTGACGTACCCACCTCATCGTCCCACCGGTTCTTCAGACAAGCTCTACGAAATCACGCCGGACCTGCAGCAGATTGTGCGTCCGGAAAGCGTCGGCGGCACTCATGCGAATCGCATGATTCACCGCGAGTCTCAACAGCTTTTCATCGGTGCTTACGCTGTCGATACCAAGCGCAACGTGAGAGCGATCCCATCCTCGAAAATGTTTGGACGCCTCACCGGCAACGCGCGCCATCTGACTGAGCCAGCAGACAAGATCTACTTCGCGACGATGGAGGAAGGCCTCTACGACGTCGATGTCCAGACATTGGCTGTGACGGAACTCTGGGCCGACGAACAGCGGAAGCAGGGACGCCACGCCGACCTGCCGGGCTATCACGGCAAGGGTTTGTTTTCCGGACAAGGCCGCATCATTTACGCGAACAACGGCGATCATGCGCGCGAGGCGTTGAGCAATCCGCGAGTTCCCTCGGGCGTACTGGCCGAATGGGATGGGACTGCTCCCAACTGGATCATCACGCGCCGCAATCAGTTCACCGAAGTCACCGGACCGGGCGGGCTGATCGGGAATGAAAAACCAGCGACTGATCCCATCTGGAGCCTCGGCTGGGACCATCGCTCGCTGATTCTGATGCTGCTGGACGGCGGACGCTGGCACTCGTTCCGACTCCCCAAAGGCAGCCACAGCTATGACGGTGCTCACGGCTGGAACACCGAATGGCCCCGTATTCGCGACGTCGGCGAGCAGGATCTGCTGATGACCATGCACGGTCTGTTCTGGAAGTTTCCGCGTACCTTCAGCGTCACCAATACGTCGGGAATTCGGCCACGTTCGGCGTATCTCAAAGTCGTTGGCGACTTCTGCCGCTGGAACGATCAGCTCGTCCTCGGCTGCGACGACACCGCGAAGTCGGAATTCCTCAACAAGCGAAAAGTGAAGGGCGAGATCGAAGGTCCCGGCCAGTCACAGTCGAACTTGTGGTTCGTAAGTCCAGACACACCGGATCGCCTCGGGCCGGCGTATGTTAGCGGCGCTGTCTGGCTGAGGGACTCCGTGACGTCGGGCGAGGTCT
Source organism: uncultured Planctomycetaceae bacterium (assembly GCA_964386705.1). Lineage (GTDB taxonomy): Bacteria > Planctomycetota > Planctomycetia > Planctomycetales > Planctomycetaceae > AM-0621. The sequence continues at coordinate 45,446 of CAYLTY010000015.1, read as the reverse complement.
CGGACCCGTTCCTTTTTACCGGTTGGCGACGCAAATCAGCTCACTTGGTGAATGGTGGCCAAACACCCGCGACGTTCACTCTCGAAGTGAATGCCAGTGGGCAAGACACCTGGACGCCGCTCCGCGATGTAACCGTCGCTGCTGGGGAAGCCGCCTGGCTGGAATTCAGCGAAGAAGAACGCGGCGAATGGATTCGCGTCAAAGCAAACTCGGACTGTGCGGCAGCTTCGGTGCATTTCACATTCAGCAACGCCGACACTCGGAACACGCAACCCGACGCCATGTTCGCAGGCTTGGCGAAGGTTGATGATGCAGGTCCGACGCTGGCAGGTCTGGTACGCGCCCGTGGCGAGAATAAGCGGACGCTGCAACTCGCGGCAGTTCGAGTTGAGAACGGGGTTGCTCAGCAGGTTGGCAGCTATGAACTCGGAGCGGATCTGAAGCTGCGACCGATGGACGATCCCAAAGCTCAGGACTGGTTGCGTTCGAAGGTGGCAATTCCGCGTGATGTCATCTCGATCGACGAAGCCTCGGTGCTGGTCATTGATGATCGCGGGCGCCGTTGGCGTTTGCCGAAGACCGACGCAGCTTACGATCTGCCCACGCTGGAAGGTCGCCTGCGGTTGTCTCGTGAAGTCGCCACCGAACGAGACCTCTTCAGTGCACATGGGACGTTCTACGAACTCCCGGCCGAGAACGCGGATGGCTTCGCAAAAGTCAGACCGGTCGCCACGCACCGCCTGCACGTGATGGATTACTGCTCGTATCGCGGCATGCTGGTACTGGCTGGAGTCTGCGCCAACGCAGCCGCTAATCCACACATCGTCCGTAGCGACGACGGCAAAGCAGCCGTGTGGCTCGGCACGATTGATGACCTGTGGAAGCTCGGCAAACCCACCGGCGTGGGTGGCCCGTGGCAGAACTCAGCAGTAAAAGCCGGTAAGCCCAGTGATGCCTACCTGCTGTGGGGTTATGACGATCGCCGCCTGACGCTGACTCACTCATCGACCGAGCCGGTGGCCTTCCGCGTCGAGGTCGATCTGACGGGCGAGGGCGATTGGGTGGCGCACAAATCGTTCACCATCGAGCCCGGTCAGTCCGCGAACTACGCCTTCCCGGCGAGCTTCCAGGCTCGCTGGTTGCGGGTCATCGCAGACAAAGACTGCTCGGCCACGGCCAAATTGACCTATCAATAAATCACTGCACACTCAGCGCCGCGCTCGATAAGGGGTGCGGCGGTAAAACAAAACGCAGATTTCTTGTAAGGCTCGGCCGGCACGCAGGTATTCCCAGTGTCAGTCGAACCGACGCAACAACTCACCGCTGCAATCTGCGTCGCCAGACTCACCCACAAGCCATCAAATCAACGCATGCAGCATGAAGGATTCTAGTCATGTCTCAGAAACTCGCAGGTAAAGTTGCTTTAGTTACAGGTGCATCCAAGGGCATTGGAGCCGCCATCGCCAAGCATCTGGCCGCCGCAGGCGCCTCGGTCGTCGTCAACTACTCGTCCAGCAAATCCGGAGCGGACGCCGTCGTCAAAGAGATTCAGAGCAAGGGCGGCAAGGCCGTCGCAGTGCAGGCGAATGTCTCCCAGCAGGCCGATATCCAGCGTTTGCTCGCCGAGACGAAGAAAGCGTTTGGAGGCCTCGACGTTCTGGTCAACAACGCGGGCATTTATGAGTTCGCACCGCTCGGCGAAATCACTCCTGAGCACTTCCACAAGCTGTTCGACCTGAATGTGCTGGGCCTGCTGCTGACATCGCAGGAAGCCGTCAAATACTTCGGTCCCAAGGGCGGCAACATCATCAACATTAGCTCTGTCGTCGCCACTGCCACACCAGCGAACACCTCGGTTTACAGCGCCACCAAGGCCGCCGTAGACGCCATCACGCGGTCGCTCGCTCAGGAACTTGGCCCACGCGGCGTGCGAGTCAACGCGATTAACCCCGGCATGGTTGAAACTGAAGGTGTGCACGCCGCAGGAATCGCCGAAAGCGATTTCCGCAAAGTGGTCGAATCGCAAACCCCGCTCGGCCGGATCGGCCAACCTCAAGACATCGCCGGAGCCGCCGTCTTCCTGGCCTCCGACGAAGCCGCGTGGGTTACCGCTCAGACGCTACATATCTCCGGCGGCTTCCGCTGAGCGAAGCGCCACGAAGTTTCAAAGCCGTCGCCAAAAGCCCGAGGGCACTGGTCGAGTCTCTGTCCGACTCAATCAGTGCCCTCGTGAGTTGCACTTCTCGACAACCTATTCCTTCTTGGCTGGCTTCGCGTCTTCGGAATCTGCGTCTGCCGTCAACGCGCTGCCCTCGCCTTGAATCACGACTCGGGAGGCGGATTTAGGTTTACCGGGCTGAATGAGTACCCGTAGAGCGTCCTTGCCCTTCTTGAAGACCAAGGCGCCGGTTCCGGCTTCCTCAATCAAAAGCGTTTCGTCTTTGTCTTCTTTCCAACCCAACGCCTTCAGCTTTGAGCGATAGAAGTCCGCGAGTTCCTTCGCTCCCAATTGGGTTCGAAAAGTGACCATTTGAATATCCGCATTGCGGTCGACTTCCGTCGCCTTGTCCGGAACTGGGAACTTGCTGGCTGACACGCCCTTCGCGGAAGCAGCTTCGTCCTCAGCGGGTTCGGTTTTGGCGGCCTTCTTTTCTTCCCACGACAGCCCCTTAGTCATCATCGACACGGTGCTGCCAGCATCGGCGGGCTTCACGAAGATTGTCAGCGACGCCGAGCCGTTGTCCCGTTTCAGAATCGCCGACTTCGGAGTAATCAGGTCCGATCCGGACTTCGTCCACTTCTGCTCTTCGAGATGCTTCGAGAGCGCTTCGGCCGTGGCCTTCACGTCTGTCGAACTCTTGAAGTTGAGTTGCTCAACCAGCTTCTTCAGCTGCACGTCGGTCGCGTCTTTGAGCAGGAGGTCCTGCACGTTCGGCCGATCGCCGCCGGACTTGGCATCGCCCTTGGGAGCATCGTCCTTACCCTTGGACTGGCTGGTCGACTTGGTCTTCGGCTTGTCACCCGGTTCCGGTTTGGGATCCGCTGGCACCACCACAGCAGGAATGAGTTCCAGATCGAACTTGATGTCAAAGCTCGAAACACCCTTCTCATCGTCGCCGGTCTTCATCGAAGCGGTGCCGATAACTCGACCATCCTTCACCTTCAACTCGCCCTTCAATGATCCACTGACGCTCAGCGAGCCGTTGTCGGCGTATGAGTTCGAAAACATCGGCTTACCATCTTTGCCGAAGGTGACTTTCACATGCGGATGGAACATAAAGATCTTGTCATCGGTGCCCTTGCCTTCGCGCAACGACGATTTGATCTTGTCGATCTGCAGAGGTTTTTCGCTGAGCGTTACCGAGATTAAATTGTCGTCGAACACCTTCGATTCATACGCGACGGCGTGTTCGAGCTTGTAAGGCTTGCCCCGCATCACCAGCGTCCCTTCGGACTTGCCAACGGGAGCTGTGACTTTCTTCTCGGGCTCTTGAGCCACGAGGGGACTGCTGATGCCGCAGACGCTGGCAGCCAGCAGCAGGCTGCAAAAATGACGACGCATGATTCATGCTCCGATGTGATCGACGGATCGGTTGATGGGCCAGACTGTGAACCGTTGTTTCGAGGTTCAGCGGCCCTTGTAACACGCGCCCCCGACCTCACAAAGCGTGATGCCCAAGCACCACTGCGATTTGTGGGAAGCACGAAGCCCTTGCCGCAAAGAGCTTGACTACGACGCTGCAGCGTCCCTGTGCGGCCCGGCCTCATCAAGCATCGTCAGTTGCACGCCGACGTACGCCGAAAGACGGTAGCCTACCTGCTCTTCATCGCCGATGACGGCATCCGCACCAGCCTGCTCGAAATCGCTGAGGTGCAACTGATATCGCGATCGCACCACCACGTGCGCTGTCGGAGCCAGCCGCTTCACATGATGCAGCACCATCATCGCGGGTTCCCTCGCCGGAAGCGTGACCACAATCATTTTCGCCGTATGAATGTGAGCGTGTTCCAGTACGTCAATCTGCGTGCCATCACCAATCTGACCATGCAGGCCCAGTGATTCCGCCAGCAGCTTCGCCTGAGGATTCACGTCGATAACCAGGACGCTGCGTCCCTTATCGGCTAGTGCTCGCCCAACCGCCTGACCCGCCGGGCCAAAACCTATCAGAATCACTTCGGGATGAATTTCGTCTGAATCCGCATGTTCCACAGGTCCAATTGCCAGAGATCGCCGTCGCTCCAGCCAGTTGGCCACGAGCGGGGCAACTCGCACGAGGTACGGCGTCAAAAACAACGTGGCGATCGTCGATGACACAATGACCATGTAGATCTGCTCGGAGACGACGCCCTTTTCACGCCCGGCACTACCGAGCACGAACGCGAACTCACCCACCTGCGAGATACACAGGCCCGTCGCCACTGCCACCGACGGCAATTGCCCGAACGCTCTGAGGATGCCGCAGGTGATCGCCGCCTTCAGCACGATGATCAGGCTGGCGACGCCCAGCACGAACGGCAGGTGCTCGGCGATCCAGATCGGGTTGGCAACCATGCCGACCGTGCCGAAGAACAACGTCAGCAGAATGGTTCGCAAGGAAGCAATGTCCGATCTCAACTGCACCGCAAAGGGCGAGCTGCCCAGGAACATTCCAGCAATGAAAGCTCCTAGCGCGGGTGACAGATTCACAGCATGAGCGGCCCAGGCAGCTCCCAAACCAGCGACAATCGCCAGCACCACAGTCAGCTCACGGTTCTGCTCGGCGGTGAGCGCATTCAAAACACGCACCGCGATCTTGTTGAGCAACACGTGCAGCACGGCAACCAGACCCAGTGCCATGCCGGTAATCTTGACCAGAGATGTTGCGATCTCGACCGGCGTACCACCTTCCGAAACCAGAGTCATCAGCACAGCCAGCGGAACGACAGCCATGTCTTGAATGAGCAGAATCCCGACCGAATTCCGGGCATAGAGGCTGTCGATGTCGCCGCGCTCCATGAACACGCGCAATACGGCTGCCGTGCTGCTGAGACTCAACATCGCACCGATGACGACCGCCTCTTTGGCGCCGATGCCGAACAGCATGGTCACCGCCGCAGCAGCGATCAGCGTCAGCGCAACCTGAATGGCACCGCTCGCGAGAATCTTTCCGCCGAGTCCCGTCAGCCGCTTCCAAGAGAACTCCAGCCCGAGGCTGAAAAGGAAAAGCGCGACGCCAAGTTCGGCCACCGATTCAATTTCATGCTCGGCGCGAATCAGGCCGAGACTACCCGGTCCACCCAGCAGCATTCCGGCCGCCAGATAACCGACCAACGGGCTTTGTTTCAGCCACGAGCAGATCGCTCCGAACGTAACACACGCCCCCAGCAGCAACACGATCTCTAGCAAGAGTCTCCAGGAATCCATTCCGTCTCAGTTCCTGTTAGCGGTTCAATCAATCACATACGCCGGAGGCCCGCAAATCCGTATTGGAGCACTCGCACGCATTCTGAGAAATACCGGAGTCCACGCGTTTTCCCAGACAGTCACTCGAAAGACGTTTCGTAAGGCAGCTGACATCAATCGACCGAACACTCGCCGGAAGTCGGGTTCAATTCAGACCTTCAAGGTCAGACGCCGTTCTGGAGATCAAATCGATGACTTCCGCGTCCGAGGTCGCGTTCAAGAGTCGGTCCCGCAATGCGTGATCGCCGGCCACTCGAGCGAGCCGTGCCAGCAGCAGAAGTTGCAGGTCAGGCTGCTCAGCCGGAGTCACCAGCAGGAACACCAGACGTACCAACTCGGGTGACTGCGGCGAGAACAGAATACCTTCGGAAGCTCGACCGAAAACAACGAGAGGCGACGTCAGATTTGGGCAGCGCGCGTGCGGAATAGCCACGCCGACGCCGAGGTCCGTTGAGACCTCGGCTTCCCGCGCCAACGCCAGTTGCGAAACCTGTGCCCCTGTCGGCAGCTTGCCCTCACGAATTGCGGATGCAAGTTCAGTGATGACCTGCTCAGACGTGCGACCACTCAGTTCGAGAATCACTCCACCAGCCGACAACGCATCTCGCAAAGACAACGTGGGCTCGTGGGGGTATTCGTCTTCGATTCGCCCGACGACCTGCTCCAGAATGTCTTCCAGCGTGATCAGCCCAACGGGCACACCCGCATCAACGACGAGACAGACTGTCGCACCTTCGCTCTGGATCTCCATCAGAGTCGATTCCAGATCATCGTCCGAACTGACCACTCGCAACGGACGCACCAAGTGGATCCAGGCTGCATCGGCTGAATTCCTGGCAATCAAGTCCTTCGTCAGCAGGTACCCCATGACGCTACCTGTGCCGGACTCAACCACCGGCCAACGTGAGAAACGCTGCTCGGCAACCTGCTGGAACACTTCCTGCCGCGTCGCGGAACTGGACAACCTCCGCACGCGAGTCCACGGCACCATAATGCTGCGGACGCGTTGCGAACGGATGTTGGACATGTTCTCCAAGAACAACTGCATCCGCAGATCACGCACCTTCCGCTCAACCACTTCCCGAGCCGCGCCGGTGTCAGCCAAGACCAGTCGGGTCAGCGCGATGGCGGCTTCGCCTTCCTCAAAAACGGCTCCCGTTGCACCGGCTTCCTCCAATGCTTTTCTCTCTCGCAGATAGTGAGCCCGCACCAAGATGCGAGCCGCTGGGTTGAGATTCCTCGCTGCTGTCACAACTGACAACCGCGCCGCGGTGTCGGGCAAAGTCAGCACGAGATGTGAGGCCCGCTTCATGCCCGCCTGTTCCAAGATGGAGTCCTGCGAGGCGTCGCCGAAGACCGCATGTTGCCCCTGCGAAGTCAGTTCAGACACCGTGTCCATGTTCATGTCGATCACTACGGTTGCGATACCCGCGTCGCGCAGCAGGTCATGCACCGAGCGTCCGACTGGACCAAACCCAACCACGATCGCCAGACGATCCGTCTTGTTGAGCGTCTGAGCAACGGCCCCTTCAGTGGCCAGATTGAGACTGCGGGCGCGGCTTTCCGCGCGGCCATTGATCAGTCGCCACAGTGGAGGACGAGCCCTCAGCCAATTCTCAATCGGTCGCAGCGAGCGGAACAAAATCGGGTTCAGGGTGATCGAGATAATCGCCGCCGCGACGAGAACATGATGTCCCGCATCCGGCATCAGATCATGCTTGCGAGCCAGTTCAGAGAGGATGAACGAGAACTCGCCGATCTGTGCCAGCCCCAACGCTACGGTCAGAGCCGTGCGCGCCGAATGCCCCAAGACCGCCACAATCACCAGCGCCGTCAGCGGCTTGATGATCAGGATAATGCCGAGAGCCGCCGCGATCATCAGCGGTTCGCGCAGCAGGAATGCCGGATCAAAGAGCATTCCAACCGATACAAAGAACAGCACCGCGAATGCGTCGCGCATCGGTAAGGCGTCCGCAGCAGCCTGATGACTCACGGGAGACTGCGCGACCATCATCCCGGCCAGGAACGCTCCCAGAGCCATTGAGGCTCCAAAGATCGCGAATGCTCCAGCCGCGACAGCAATCGAGAAGACCAGCACGGTCAGCGTAAACAACTCGCGCGACCGCAGCCGAGCTACCCGCACCAGTACCCACGGAATCAGGCGAGCGCCGGCCAGCACCACGACCACCACCAGCACGGCCAGCTTCAACAACGCCCAACCCAACGCCGCCCACAGGCCCGTTCCCAGCGGAGATTCGGCTTTGGCCGCATCCCCACCCAGAACAGGGATCAGCACCAGTACGACGACGGTGAAAATATCTTCGACCAGGAGCCAGCCGACGGCCGCATGACCTTGCGGAGTGTTGAGCGCTTCATCATCCATCAGCACACGCATCAGGACCACGGTGCTGGCCACAGCCATCGAGATGCCGACCACAGTCGCCGCCGGCAACGGCAATCCGAACGCGGTAAAGACGACAGCGCCCATCGCGGTCGCGACCAGGCTTTGCCCCAGTGCCCCCGGAATGGCGACCAATTTTACGGCCACCAGATCCTTCACATGAAAGTGCAGGCCGACACCGAACATCAGCAGAATGATGCCGACTTCCGCCAGTTGCTGAGCGATGTGCACATCGCCCACAAAGCCCGGCGTGTGCGGTCCGATCAGCACGCCTGCAACCAGATACCCCACGATCGGCGACAGCCCCAACTTCTGCGTCAACAAGCCCAACAGCCAGGCAGAAGTGAATGCAACAGCGATGGTCGTGATCAGCGGGAGATCGTGCATGCCAGCCTCTTCGTTTGGTTCGGGGTCAGGTGTTTGATACGCCTGCAGATGCCGCGCCGCACGAAAGGTTCAACACTGTTTTGACTTCCTCCCAAATTTTTGGGGAGTCTTGCGCTGCTGAAAGCGGATTGCCACGAACTGGCGAAATGATTTCCAGCAGCCGACTGAATAATGCGCCACGGCGCGAACATCCTCATCGATCGCGAGAACCAAGACTGGCGGCGGCTCTGGCGTACGATGCGACGCTGCTGAATTCGAGGCAACTCCGCGACCGGTCTATTTTTCGATGAACTCAGCCTGCAGGCTGCCGTTCTGGTGCAGAGCCCTCAGCACCGCGATCTTGTCCTGCGGCGGCACCTTGAGGTTGTTGAGCGCTTCCAGCAGATCCGCGAGTCGCTGCGGCGATCCGCCCTTGCCAGGCTCAGGCAACGACACAAAGGGATCACCGCCCACATTCACGGCCAAGTTCTTGTGACTGAAGACCGTCGGCCGTAACTCCACGTCATCCGTGATCACAATCGTGCCAGACTTTTCATTCACCGTCACTGTCGGCCGGGACGGGTCCTTCAACGTTACCTGCCTCAACAGGCTGATGAACTGCGTTGAATTGTCGTATTGCTTCGGGATGTTCACGGAGATCTCCGTGTCCGACACCGCCGAGGCGATATCCACACCGCCTGCATCCACCGAAAACTTTTCGTTGATCGCCCGTACCACTTCCTGAGCCATCTCGGACGATGCCCGCTCGGGATTGATCAGAATCCGCAACTGATTCTTGCGCGTGCGATTGATCTTGATATCGCGTTTGATCTGCGCGCCCTGACGAACGATGCCCACTGTCGGGTGAAGCTGATCCTCAACCAGAATCCGGCGGCCAGCAGCGAAAGCGATCACGTCGTCATCCGCCGTGAACTCGCCGGTCAAAGGGGTCTGAATGAGTTCCCCGTTTGCCAGACTCTTGCAGTTGAACAGGACACTCACCTGGCAATCGATCATCTGCCCAACGCGGATGCCGGTGATTGGCACCTCGGCACTGACGGAGACTAGAGCGACACTGGTGCTGTGCTTAATGAGTTCGTCCGGCTTGTCGATCTGGATGCCGTTTTTCTCCAGATACGCCCGGAAGGCGCGCAACGTGACAGGATTTGGACCATCGCCCGTCGCTTTCAGACCGACCACCAGCCCCATGCCTTCCAGCCGCACGCGCGTTTCACCCTCGATTGTCGAAATCTGCCCGACGCGCAGCATGGCGAAAGCGTCTGCCGACGAAGCCAGCACCGCGAACACAGCCAGCAAAACGCTGAACCAGAATCGGCGAGAATTGCACATGATTGCCACACTTCCAGAAGAACCAGAGCTGCGACTCAGCCCGCAAACCAGCTCAGAACGGCGACAGAATGTCCAGGAGCCGCACTCCCCAGCCACGCTTCGTGCTGTTGTAAACACGACCTTTGGCTCGCTTCACGATCGACAGATTGGCGATGTCTTCGCTGCTGGCAGTGTTGTCGGGCTTAATGTCCTGAGCCCGAATTTCGCCTGTCAGCAGGTACTCGGACGCATCGTCCTGAGTCTGAATTTCCTTACGGGCTTCCAGGGTGATCGTGCCGTTCGGCTTAACGTCTTTCACGGTCGCGGCAATGCGGTATTTGATGCCTTCCTGATCGGTCAACGTACCTGAGGCCAGCAATGCCGCCTGCATCTGACTATCGATGGTCGGCGAGTTGCCCGCCGCGTTATCCAGCTTGCCATCGTTGAAGCGAATGAAGTCCTTGAGTTCCGCTTTCAACTTCGCATTCTTCTGCCGATTGAAACGCTGGTTCATGATCACTTCGGACTTCTCGTCCACGACGATCGTCACAATGTCATGAACTTTGATCTCCCCTGGCGGCACCGCCTCGATGAAGATGCGTGAGCAGTCGCGCACGCGAATCGGCGGTCCGCGATCGTCGATGTAAGGGCCCAGGGGCATCGGTTGCGGCGGTTCTGGAGGTAACCCCGGCTCATCCGCCAATTGGCGCGACTTCAAGTTCGCCACTGGCAACACAGCCCTTGTGCTGGTCGCCGCCCGCGCTTTGCCGGGCCACGCTTCCAGCGCGGCGGCGCTCGGTCGCTGCGCGGTCGAGGACACTCGGCTTTGAGCCTGCGCACTCGCTGACACGAGCGCCACAGCACAGGCAGTCATGATTGTGATCCGGGACATAGCGTATTCCTCAGGCTAACCGCCTGACTTCGTATGAGCTATCTGGCTTTCAAGGATGCTTTGCCGGGAGTGTTCCGTTGCAACCCCAATGGCTTCTGATCGGTCACCGCGAAGCTTTTCGCGGGACTCGGAATATCCAACTGAATGGGCGCTGGTTTGGAGACCATGTCGAACTCGGCGTCGCCGGTTTCGCTCGGCGTTGCATCCGGAATTCTCTGCGGAGGACGTCGCGTGTTGATGCCAGTTTCGGCCTGCTTCACTCCCACCACCCGCGCATACAGCGGATCGCGGCGATCACTGCTTTCAAACGTGATGCTGTCACCGAGCCGACCGTCCTTCAGCGACCGACATTGCACTGACACCTGAGTTCCGCCAACGCGCGTGACCACATTGCACAAGTCGCCTTTGCGAATCATCAGAGGCTCGACCACCGCATCGGCCTTGATGGACGAACCCGCGCGGATGTCGCTGCGTGCTTCTTTGCCAATGACGATCTCCGGATTGGTCACGCCGTTCCGCACATCGTCAACTTCCAGGAACTCGACATCACTGGCCGTAATCACAGAACCGCGCGGAATGTTGTACTTGGCAGACAGCACCCGCGGCTTTTGCTTAATGTCAGCCACGATGCTGATCGAGTCCGAGGAGCCATCCGCAGTATGAAACGCCAACACGAGTTCGAATCGATCGTCTCGTAGAGTTCGGCCCTCAGAAACTCGCAGGCCATCCGTCGCGCTCAACACCTGCAGCACCTGCGTTGGCGTCAGGCGAATAAAGATGTTCGGCTTACCCCAGTCCTGACCGCTGCGAGACAACTCATCCTCAATCGCATGCAGCACCATCTGACGAGCTGCGTTCTGCTGCTTCGTCGTGATATTCAACTCAGGATGAGACTCCAGCGGCTTCGAAACGACAGCAGTCAAACTTAGTTTATTCTGTGGAACACTGGCGACGGGTCGATGAGGCATCGCCGCCACGGCGCGATGTGAAGCTGGGTCAACCGAATCCGGCTTGCGAGTCACCATCACGTTGATGCTGCCGTTGAAATCGACCTGCGAAGGATCAACGCCGTGAGCCCGCATGCGATCACGGATAACATCTAGATTCAAACGAAGATGCAGTCCCGGCGCCGGAGCCGGTTGCAGCGTGATGGCATTCAAGGACTCAACGAAGTCCGCGTCGTCATCAAAGACATCTGCCACATCACCCAGTTTGAGGATGGAGCTTTCCGCAACGATGCTGCTGCGCAGTCGCACTGTTGCTGCGGCGCAAAAGGAGCTGCCACCGGTCCAGACCAGCAGCCCGGCCAGTAACCCGCACAGCAGACGCAACGAATTGTGAGGAATGAGACTGGACATAGAACGTGTCTTGAAAATTCGATTCGAAAGAGGAACCAACGTGATGGACCACTAGAACCGTCGGAGATTTGAAACCAGTTGCAGCATCTGATCCGCGGCCTGAATGATCTGGCTGTTCAATTCAAAGTTGCGTTGCGTCTTGATGAGATCAACCAGTTCCCGCACCGGTTCGACGTTGGACGCTTCCAGATAGCCTTGCCGGATCTGGCCAAAGCCATCAATGCCCGGCTGACCATCAACCGGTTGCCCCGACGCCAGCGTGGGGACGTACAACGATTCGCCCTTCTGCAGCAGACCCTGGTTGTTGGTGAATCGCACCAGTTTCAGTTGTCCCGCTTGCTGGTAGTTCCCCTGTCCGTCGTCGAAGACGACCTGACCATCGCCCGAGATGGTGACATTCATCGCATTGGCCGGAAGCTGAATCGGCGGCTGCAGGACTCGGCCGGAATCCGCAGACGCCAGCACCAGGTTGCCGTCCGCGTTCTTGGTGAAATTGCCCATCCGCGTGTATGCCGGGCGTCCGCCGTCATCGACTTCAAAAAAGCCTTCGCCGACAACCATGAGGTCCAGCGGTGATTCCGTCTGCAACGCTGAGCCGGTGCGGTAGTCGACCGACGTGCTGGAAATACGAGTTCCCAGACCGACCGCCGTTCCAATACCCGTCTGCCCGGCCGTCGCCTGGGTCCCCGGCAACTTCGGGTGCTCGTAGTACAAGTCCTCGAAGTTGGCGCGCGACCGTTTGAAGGCGGTCGTGCTGGCGTTGGCCAGGTTGTTGGCAATGGTATCGAGAGCGAACTGGTGCGATTCCATGCCAGTCGCCGCCGAATGCAATGCTCGAAGACTCATGTCCGGTTCTCCTTAACCACTAACGCCGTCTGTTTTGCAAAACTAAGCACCCGCCGACTGCAGCAGTCGCCCCAGCGACTCTTCCTGCATGCGGATCATGTTGATGTTCGCTTCAAAGGCCCGGCTGGCATCCACCATCTGGATCATTTCGTGGATGGGCTGAACTCCCGACACTTCGATATGCCCTTGTCGCAGTTGAGCCTGCCCGTCCGTGATCGGTTCTACCGGCGCGTTGGGCGCGTACAGGTTGCGACCGGTCTTCTCCAACTGCTGCAGATCCGTATCCACCAGGTCGATCCGCCCCAGGAATGCGACACCACCTTCGCGATGGCCAGTCACCATGCCGTTTTCGCTGATGCTGACTTCCGAGAAGATGTCCGGAATCACGATCGGTGTGTTCGCGGTGCTGATCACTGGCAGGCCGTGATCTTCAGTCACCAGTTCGCCAATTCGGTTGCGCGTGAACCGGCCGTTGCGTGTGAGAAACTCCTGCTCCTCGTCGCGGACTCGCATAAAGCCGCGACCCGAGATGGCCACATCAAACTGACGCCCGGTTTTCTCTTGCGCGGCCGTGCTGTAGTTGGTCGCAATGGTTTCGAGCGACACACCGCCGCTGGCCTCTTTCCACGGAGCGGAGTTCTTGACTTCCAAGCCCTTCCGCATGTCGAACGGCCGGTGAGCCTGAAAAACAGGCACATCGCGCTTGTAGGCCGTCGTTGACGCATTCGCCAAGTTGTTGGCCAGCACGTCGTTACGGATGGATTGGACGTTAGCGCCCTGGGCTGAGAGATAAACGCCGTACAGCATGGTGTCGTCCGTGACTGAAAGCTGAGCGAAGTCCACACTTCGCACCACTCTCATTCATCGACCATCCAGGCGCGTTAACTTCAACGTAATCGGAAAAGTTCTCGTAACCGGAAAACTCTTCCCAGTTTACGCCGTCGAATGGGCATCCATCGACACACGCCCGAACGCTCAGCCATCTAAAGCCGAGAAGTAATTGTCAAAGGCGGCTGCGAACCGCTCTTCCGACTGCGGTGCCACTCGGAAATAGAGGGCCGGCTCGATGACTTCGACTTCCATCAGGTGAAAACTGTTGCCCTCGCCCCGCACGAAGTCGACTCGGGCATAGAGCGGCAGCGGGTCGAGCACGGAACTGACCTGAAACGCACAGGCGAGCAGCGCCGATTCCGGCGTCACCAGCTTCAGGGACCCGCCATGATCCTCCTGCGAACGAAAATCTCCCGCCTTAGGAGTCTTCAAGATCGCATGGCTGACGTCTCCGTTAAACAGCATCACGGAGTATTCACCCTCATCCTGAATGTGCCGCATGAAGGGCTGCACGAGGTAATCCACGCCACGAAACGTCGCGGTGAGTTCTGCACTCAAATCGGCCAACCGATCGCGATGGACTCGAAATGTCCGCTCGGCCGTCGCACTGATTACGGGCTTAATGACCAGTTCCTCGGCATCCAATTCCTCGAAATGCCGCCGGAACTTTGGCTCGTCAACACTGCAACCGAACGCCGTCGGGATGATGGGGACTCCATGTTTCTCCAGATCCCCCAAATACGTCTTGCGCACGTTCCAATGCATCAGGCTCAGCGGGTTGATCAGCATCGCCCGCGAGGCGTCAATCCGTTCCAGCACCTTCAGAAAAGCCTCGACATCCCGCTGATAATCCCAAGTCGAACGCACAATCACAGCATCGAACAGATTCCAATCGACGTCGGGGCGGCGCCAAGAGATCGTTTCGACGGACCAGCCGCGCCGAGCGAGCGGCTCGACCAGCAGATTCTCGTCGGCGATGAAATCGCCAAGATCGTCCATCGATAAAAACACACAGCGGCGCATCACTTAGCCTATCCATTCGGGCAGCGCCCGCGGGTGCAACATCACATTTCAAACTGACATATAAGTCCCGCACCAACCCGCGGCGAGTCACTCGCCGACTGAATCGTGACCGCTGATGCGATTCGCGGTCGCTTTCGTGGCTTGTGGCGAACCCTAGAATGGCCGGCGTGCCGCCGGTCGCGTCGGAAGCGACAGGCTCACCACTTTGCCCTTCAATTGCCGATTGCGTCCTATGTCACAGAATTTCCCACGTCGTGCCCTGGTCAGTGTCAGTGATAAGTCTGGACTGGAGCCCTTTATCAAGGGACTCGTACAGCTTGGCTTCGAGATCATCTCGACCGGCGGAACGCGCAAGTTCCTCGAACATGCCAATGTTCCGGTGATGGACATCTCCAGCTACACGGGCTTTCCGGAGATCATGGATGGCCGCGTGAAGACGCTGCATCCGAAGGTTCACGGCGCGATTCTCGGCCGTCCCGATCTGGCCGAAGATGCGGTCGCAATTCGCGAACATGGCATTGTGCCCTTCGAGCTGGTCGTCGTGAACCTGTACCCGTTCGAGCAGACGATTGCGAAGCCCGGCGTCACCGTCGCCGAAGCGATCGAGAACATCGACATCGGCGGCCCCAGCATGGTGCGATCGTCGGCTAAGAATCATGCCTACGTCGGTGTTGTGAGTTCTCCCTGCCAGTACGGTCGGGTGCTCGAACAACTGCAAACCGGCAAGCTGACTCCGGAATTCCGCAGCCAGTTGGCAGCGGCCGCTTTCGAAATGACAGCTCGCTACGACCGCGCGATCGCCGACTACATGGCAAAGCTCGACGCCCCCGCTGAAGCAACCCAAGCAGCCGCGTTCGACGACACTCTGAACCTGCAGTTCAAGAAGCGATTTGAACTGCGTTACGGCGAGAATCCTCATCAGAAAGCCGCGTTCTTCGTCGAACCAACCTTTGCGAGTCACACGCTCGCCGCCGCTGAGCAACTTAATGGCAAAGAGTTGTCCTACAACAATCTGCTCGATGTGGACGCGGCACTGGCGATCGTCCGCGAGTTCGACCAACCCGCGGCGGTGGTCATCAAGCACAACAATCCTTGTGGATGTGCGATTGGCAGCACGCTGGCTGAAGCGTTCCGCAAAGCCTACGACGGCGATCCCGTCAGCGCGTTCGGTTCGGTCATTGGCTTCAATCGCGAGATCGATCTCGCCACTGCTGAGCTTCTTTGCGAACCGGGCCGGTTCGTCGAAGCGATCATTTGCCCCGGCTATGCAGCAGGTGCGTTCGAGGCACTGACGACGAAACCCAAGTGGAAGAACAACGTCCGCCTGCTGAAGCTGCCGAGCCTGACTGCGGCTGGCGAGACCATGCTGGAGTACCGCCGCGTTTCCGGTGGCCTGCTCGTGCAGGATCGCGACGATCGCCCCGATCCGCAGGCGGATTGGAAGTTCGTCACCAAGCGGACACCGACCGATGCCGAGCTGACCGATCTCAAGTTTGGCTGGCTGGTCTGCAAGCACGTGAAGTCAAACGCGATCGTTTACGTGAAGGACGGCATGGCTGTGGGTGTGGGTGCCGGACAGATGAGCCGTCTCGACTCCGCCGAAATCGCCGCGAAGAAATCCGGCGAACGCAGCCAGGGTGGAATCGTGGCCTCTGACGCCTTCTTCCCGTTCCGTGATGGCATCGACGCTGCAGCCAAGGCCGGTATTCGAGCTGTCATCCAGCCGGGTGGATCGGTCAAAGACGAAGAAGTGATCGCCGCCGCGAACGAACACGGCATGGCCATGATTTTCACCGGCCGCCGCCACTTCAAGCACTAGGTCCAACCGCAGTCGTGCACTCCTCTTCATGGTCCGGATCAATCGGGGCGTATAGAAGTGGAGTATTACTCTGCGGAAATCACGGCTGGCTGGGAGTCTGTCCCGGCGGGTATGCAATGCTTCGAGGAAACGGTCATGAGCAATGAAATCTCACGAGCTTCTGACGAATCGGCTTCGGTGCCTGTTCCGGTGCCGGTTACCTCGCAGCCCTCTATTGTGCCGCCACCGCCCGTGGAGCGGTATGTCTTCAATCCACCGATCGACATCTACGAAGTCCCCGATGGCTTGATGCTGCGCGCGGATCTGCCCGGCGTCACGCTCGATACGCTGGAACTGCAGGTCCAGAACAACAAGCTGACGCTGTTTGGCCGCGTTGGCATGCCGGTTCCGTCTGATGCTCGCCTGCTGCATCAGGAGTATCACGAAGGCGACTTCCTGCGGTCCTTCATCCTAAGTGACACCGTCGATCACGAACGCATCATCGCGAAGCTGAATAACGGCGTGCTCGAAGTGTTCCTGCCGCACGCCCCCAAAGCCCAGCCGCGCAAGATTCAGGTCAGCGGCCAGTAAGGCCGATCATCCGGAACCGGAGATCGGCGGCGTGAACGTCCTCACAATCAAGACCCATGCTCATCCGCCCGGAACAAGCCTGCGACTGCGACGCTATCCGCAAGGTTCATCAGGCAGCGTTTCAAGGCGATGTTGAAGCGCGACTGGTTGACGCTCTGCGCGCCGGCGGCTTCTCACGAATCTCATTGGTCGCGATCGAGGGCGATGAAATCGTCGGCCACGTCCTCTTCAGCAGTCTCGCCATCGTGCTGCCCGACCGGGCGATTCCCGCGCTGTCTCTGGCACCCGTCGCAGTGAGTCCGCAGCGGCAACGTCGCGGGATTGGCTCAGCCCTGGTTGAAGCGGGCCTGAAGCTCTGCCGCGAGCAAAGTCACTTGATCGTGATCGTGCTGGGCGAACCTGAGTACTACCGGCGATTCGGTTTCTCCGTGGAACTCGCGCGTCCCCTGCAGTTCGAGTACGCCGGCGACTACTTCATGGCCTTGGAACTGGTTCCCGAGGCCCTGCGCGGAGTCGCGGGGCGTGTGGAATACTCGCCACCGTTCGCAGCACTCGCATGACGCGGCTCGTCGATTGCCAACCCGTCAAATCGGAAGTTTTGATCAACCGAAAATCCAATTGGCGTGTCCTTCTGAAACCAATTCTTGTGTGGCAGGATGCGGCGGCTCACGAATCCATCGCGATTGACGTATCAGAATCCACAAGCGTTATTCAACAAAGTCAGGAGTTCAATATGCATCGCACGAAGATCGATATTCCGCTGGAGAAACGAGAACCTTTGGTAGCCCTGCTCAACGATCGGCTGGCCGATCTCATCGACCTGCAACTGCAGACCAAGCAGGCTCACTGGAACGTCAAAGGACCGAACTTCATCGCTCTGCACGAGCTGTTTGACGACATCGCGGGCAGCCTCGGGGAACCGATTGACGACGTTGCCGAGCGGATCACAGCGTTAGGCGGTGTCGCCGAAGGCACTCTGGCCACCGTCGGAAAACGGACCTCGCTGCCCGCTTACTCCGTCAAACTCTCAGCCGGTCGTGACCACGTGGACGCACTCTCGACCGCCGTCGCCACCACCGGCAAATCAATTCGCGCAGCGATTGATCGCTCCACAGAACTCGGAGACGCCGACACCGCCGACCTCTTCACCGGCATCTCCCGCGACCTCGATAAGCACTTGTGGTTCCTCGAAGCCCATCTGCAGGCGGAGAGCTGAGCGAAATAGGTTGAGACCAACACCGAGTTGTGGCCGGTCTCCTGACCGAGCCACATCCGGCGACCGAAGGTCTCCAACGCCGCGCGGTCCCGTTCGGAAGACACAAGGTCGCGCCTTACAGAGTCATTGCTCCCCTCGCCCCGCGCTGCGCAATAGCGTTCGGCACGGGATTTGCGCAGAGGCATCCCCAATCTGGGAGGGTGTCAGGATGGCAGGGCGTCGGGCGAAAGTAAATGCGGAGCGGGAGTCGGATCCGTTGCAGGGATCGCGGCTGGTGAGGCAGATGCAGCATCTGCTCGAACGGTTGCATCTGGCGGGTACCGAACGCGACTCGGCGGGCAACCGGCGGCTGTTCATGGATCAGTTCGTCGCGCTCTTGCTGTTGTATTTTCTGAACCCGGCCATCAACAGCTTGCGAGCGTTGCAGCAAGTCTCGGGGTGGGAGCAGACGCGCCGCAAGCTGGGCATTCAGCGCACGTCACTGGGTTCATTGCATGAAGCCAGTCGGGTCTTTGATGCGCAATTATTGGAGCCGATCCTCGCAGAACTGGTTTCACAGGTATTACCACTGAAGACCGGGCGAGAAGCCGACGCCCTGCGCGGCTTGACCGCCGTGGATGGATCCTTCTTTCGAGGCCTCTCCCGGATGGCCTGGGCCTTGTGGACATCACAGAACCAGGGCGTCAAGCTGCATCTGCACTTCGATGTGCTCAAGGGCGTACCCGCACAGCTGGCAGTCACGCCGGCAGCCTGCTCGGAACCTGGTCAACTGAAATTGATGCTGCAGCCGAACCGGTTGTATGTACTCGATCGCGGCTATGCCTCGTTTGAATTGTTTGCGGCCATCCTGCAGGCCAAATCGTCGTTCGTCACGCGCGTCAAGGATGATATTGCACTCCATGTGCAAGCAGAGCGACCGATCAGTCCCGAAGCGCGTCAGGCCGGAGTGATCCGGGATGTGGTGCTGTCGCGCTTGGGGACCAGCCATCATAAGGATGTGGTCGGCCAGCCGATGCGTCTGGTGGTCGTGCAAGTTGTGGAACGCGACCAACAGGTTCATGAACTATGGCTGGTCACGAACCTGCTGGACTTGGATGCCGATCTGGTGGCCTTGGATGCCGATCTGGTGGCCTTGGCGTATCGCTACCGCTGGACGGTGGAACTGTTCTTTCGCTGGTTGAAGTGCGTGCTGGGCACACGCCATCTGGTGGCCGAAAATCCCAACGGTGTGCTCCTGCAGATGTATGCCGCCTGCATCGTCTGCCTGTTGATCCAACTGCGCACGGGCAAACAACCGACGAAACGCACCTTCGAAGCGATTCAATTCTATCTCATGGGCTGGGTGAGCGATGCCGAACTGGACGCTCACTTGAACCAACTGTCCGCCGTGAAGGTCGCGAAAAAGCCGCAGTAATCCTTTCCACCCGCCCTGCGATCTCCGGCGGCCGTGGCCGTCCCCTGCTGCGCAGTGCCCGGTGTCCTCACCGCGTTCCACCTGCGTCCACTTGATGCCTCGACGCCAAAAGACAACAACCCGCCCACAACGCCCTTCCAATCCCCAACACTACTAACCCCGTGCCGAACACTATTGCGCGCTGCGGGGAGAGGGGTCCGGGGGTGAGGGGCGATTGCCGCGACTCGTAACAAAGGAGCCCAATTGCTCGGCTATTCATCCGCCGGCGCCGGCTCGTCGAAGAACTGCTTCCAGTCAGCAACGACGAGCCGCGAAGGCTGGCCATCGGCGTCGAACATCAGCTTCATACGCCCAGACACGCCTCCACCTGTCGGAAAATTGCTGCGGTCACCCTCGTTCCAGATACTGAACGAGAACCAGAACGCCCCATTACCGAAAGCAATCCGGGTTCGGTCGGGCTCGCTGTTTTGAGTCTCACTGATTAGAGACTTGAGAGTTTCCGTTGGCAGATCGATCGAAATCGCCCGGAGCTTGCTCTCGGTGTTGGGAGTAATACACACCAATTGATACTGCCAAGTAGAAGATGAACCTCCTGAAGTATTCACACAACTGAAAAACATCGGTATGCCCTCTGAATGGTCCCGGCGGACTGTCGGCCCCGTCTCTTTCACACGAATCACATCGAACGATTCGAAGCCGTAGAAGCTACACTGAAAGACGTACTCGAACGCGGGCTGCCACCGGCCTTCGGTCTCCGCAAAACACCGCAGGCACATTCCACCGAAGTCATCCTTAAGTTCGTTGTCGTGACAAACGATCCGAGCCTTCACCCCCAAGTCCTCGAACTCGCGATGCCAGCGATATTTCAACTCCGGAATTTTTCCCGCGGATTCTGCAATCCAGTCGTGAGGAGGTTCCAAGGGCGGCAAGTCAAGAAATCGAATGGGCTGTTCTGTTTGCTCCGTTGTCATCGGAGGCAGTGACAGAAACAGCCGGCGTGAGGGTTCTTTCGAGACGGCAGGCAAACTGGAATTCGTCACTGAGGCTGGTGACTCGATAGGAACCGAATCAGGGCTTTGACCGCAGCCGGTGATCATGACACTAACAGCGAATAGTACGACTGCTAACCATCTGAAGTGAGACATCCGTGCCCCCGATCCTGGCTTGTGAACACCTCTGGTCGCATCATGCCTTTAGTTGCCGCTCCGGCTTAAGAATGAAGACGCAATGTCATTCCTTAGTCACCGTTTCGTCCAGATTAAGTAGCGTGCTGCTCAATGTGGTCCAGGCAGCCAGCTCGGCAGGAGGCACCGACGTCAGCGGCGCGGCTTCGCCGGTTTTCAGCAGTGCTTCCGCCCGCTTGAGATTGGCGGCGTAAGACGCTCGATAACGAGCCAAGCTCTTCAACAACAGCTCGGACTCGCGCGCCGTCGGCTCCCTTGAGACCACCAGCCAGTAGGCGCGACGTAACCGCGACTCATCTGTCCCTTCAGTGCTCAGCAATCGTTGAGCGAGTCCGCGAGCGGCTTCCACAAAGGTGACGTCATTCAGCAGATTGAGTGCCTGCAGCGGCGTGTTGGTGCGCGACTGCCGCACCTCGCACATCTCGCGACCGGACGAATCAAAGTTCATCAGCATCGGGAACGGCACAGTCCGCTTCCAGTAAACGTAGAGACTACGCCGATACAAATCGGGACCGTGAGCCTGCTCGTACAACGTGTCTGTCGCGAGTTCGGCCCACAGACCATCCGGCTGATAAGGCTTCACGCTGGGACCGCCCTGCTTTTCCGTCAACAGGCCACTGACGAACAACGCTTGATCGCGAACCATTTCGCCCGTGAGTCGATGGCGCGGCCCTCGGCTGAGCAATCGATTCTCGGGATCTGCAGGTAACGCAGCATTCATCGGCGCCACCTCAGAAGACTGGCGATAGGTGTTGCTCATGACGATCAGCTTGAGCAACCGCTTCACGTCCCACGGCGACGCGGTGTTTCCATCCGCACCGGCATGAGTTCCTTCCATGAACTCGACGGCGAGCCAGTCGAGTAACTCAGGGTGGCTCGGCGCTTCACCCTGTGAACCGAAGTCTTCGGTCGTCTTCACCAACCCGACACCGAACAGGTCCCGCCAGAAGCGATTGACGATGACACGTGCCGTCAGAGGGTTCTCACGGCTGACCAACCACTTTGCCAAAGCCAGACGGTTGGCAGCCGCATCTCGCGGCAACGGAGGCAGGCTCGTCGGCACGCCGGGTTGCACGCGTTCGCCCGGTCGATCGTATTGACCGCGCAGCAGCACATGCGTCGCGCGCGGCTGCTGAAGTTCGTCCATAACCATGACGGTCGGCAGAGTCGCCAAGAAGCGCACATGTTCGCGTTCCAGTTGCTGGAGATCGCGCCAGGCGTCACGGAACTCGGCAGGCGCGGCCACTTCGATGAAGAACTGACGCAGCTTGTGTTGCTCAGACTCGCTGCGTTTCGTCTCGCTTCCCCGCAGGATTTCGGCAACCGTCGCAGGTTCCGCCAGGACGCGAACATCCGCCTCGGACAACCAGCGGCGATAGATGCGGACGTCATCAATCTCGCCTTTGAAGCGCGCGCTGCCGCTGCCAATTCGCAGTGGCTCCAACACATCAAAACTTTGATTGATGAAGTCCAGATTCGCCTTCAGCGCAACAGGACGGCCATCGAAGTAGAACTGAATTCCCTTGGCCGCTCGCGAGCCATCATAGGTCACGCAGACATGTACCCAGCGGCCCGTGGGAATCGGTTCGACGGTCTCCACGCGCAACGAATCATCCAGCCAGCGTTTCACCATGTTGAGCTGAACCGCGCCCGTCTTCGTCACATCAAAGCAATAGCCTGAACCCTGCTCGATGTGCTCCATCTTCGACAAAATGGACCCAGCCGCGTGTTCCGGCTGCCTGATCCACGCTGCAAATGAAAAGCGTTCAAAGTAGCCAAGCTTGCCGATCGAGCCTGCGTCGACGAAGCGCTCGCCGTCAAATTGAGCGGCCTGGTCCAGCCGCCCTGTCACGAACGCCGACGGCTTCGATCCCTCGTCAGCAAACTTGGGTTCATACGTCGGAAGTGCATCTGTGCGAGCCCCCGCCGTCGGAACCGTTGTGGCGCTGCGCTGAATCTCACCCTCGGCCTGCGCCGGCGTGTTCTTCAAATTGCCGTCCAGCTTTAGGTGGACGACCAGGCCGTCGGACTCACACAACGGAGCTGCCGTACCCGGCAGTGGCTCACGGCGACTGGCTTCCCACTTGCCGAGTTCTTCCGGCAACCGCTTCGTCAGTTCCCCAACCCGCTGCCGCGTTCTAAGCAGTTGCGACTCGCGACTCGCCAGTTCGACCTGCTGCTCGCGGGTCGGCGCCTGAATGAACGGCGGCGATGGCCCCTCTTTGATCGCTCGACCGAACTCCGGAATGTTGTTGAAGAATGCATACGCCCGGTAATAGTCGGTCTGGCTGAGCGGATCATACTTGTGCGAATGGCAACGAGCGCAGCCGAAGGTCAGCCCCTGCCACACCGTCATCGTCGTGTCCACTCGATCGACGACGTACTCCACCTGAAACTCTTCCGGAACGATGCCGCCTTCTGAGTTCGCCCGATGGTTCCGATTGAAAGCCGTCGCAATCCGCTGATCCAAAGTCGGATTCTGCAACATGTCGCCCGCGAGTTGTTCGATCGTGAACTGATCGAACGGCATGTTCTTGTTGAGCGCTTCGATCACCCAGTCTCGCCAGCGCCACATCTCGCGATAGCCATCTGATTGATAGCCGCTGGTGTCGGCAAACCGGGCCGCTTCCAGCCACCGATACGCCATGCGTTCTCCAAAACGCGGAGATGCCAGCAGGCGATCGACAGCCCGCTCATAGGCAGCATCAGATCCGTCTGCCACAAAGGCTTGAGCATCCTCAGAAGTTGGTGGCAGCCCCGTCAGATCAAACGTCAGGCGTCTTAACAAGGTGTGCCGGGCGGCTGCGGGCGATGGCTTCGCTCCAGCTCGTTCGAGTTTCGCCAGCACAAACTGATCGATCGGTGTCTTGACCCATGCCGCAGACTTCACATCCGGCAACGCCGGTCGTTGAGGCGGCACAAACGACCAATGCAGTTTCCACGCAGCACCTTCCTGAATCCATCGACGAACCAAATCGATCTGCCGCGCCGTCAGCGTCTTCCCGGACTTCGGCGGCGGCATCTTGTCGTCGGGATCTGAAGAGATCAGACGCCGAATCAACTCGCTCTTGTCGGGCTCACCGGCCACAACGGCTCGGCGACCGTCGGCTTCGTGTTTGAGTCCATCCACGGTGTCCAGACGCAGGCCAGCTTCGCGAGTCCCTTCATCAGGCCCATGACAATGAAAGCAGTTCTCGGACAGGATGGGTCGAATGTCCCGATTGAAATCCACAGCAGGTTCGGCCGCAGCGGCATACTGCCCCGCGGCCAAGCTCAACACCACGCTGAACCAAAGACGCCAGGCGTCCATTGTGTGTCTCCCAAACCGCAAGACGCTCCGTCAGAGAGCGCACCGGCGCCGCTGACGCAAACGAGAATCGAAACAGCGAACCTCACGCGCACTACCACTCGCGGGCAGACGTTTCGGTCCGTTTCCAATTGGTCGCACATTCGCCACGATCGTAGGCCAGCCGACCGGCTTCGCGAAGCATCCCGCTCGATTCGTCCTTATCAGAAACTGGTTCGCATGAAACTCGTCATCTATCCCGCGATTGAGCAAGCCCGACTGCTCCAGTTGCAGGAAGCCGCCGGAGAGATGCAAGTCGTCAACGCCATGGACGCGGAAACGGCGATGACCGAGATCTGCGACGCGGACGCATTCTTCGGCAAACTTTCGGTTGAACTGCTCTCCGCATCTCAGCGCCTGCGCTGGGTCCAGGCCCCGACCGCATCTCTCGAACACTATCTGTTTCCCGAGTTGGTCGCTCACCCCTGTATGTTGAGCAACATGCGGGGACTGTTCTCGGACGTGATCGCCGACCACGTGATGGGTTACGTGCTGATGTTCGCGCGGCAGCTTCACACCTACCTGCGTCGCCAGATGCGAGCGGAATGGATGCCCGTCGGCGGCGAAGGCGAGCGCTCCAACTTCGTGATGGGACCAGCGGTGGTAAGTTCCATCGACCGCAGCCACATGCACCTGTCTGATGCCACTCTGGGCGTCATCGGGGCCGGAGCAATTGGCAAGGAGATCTGTCGCCGCGCGGCCGCGTTCAACATGCGCGTGCTCGCAACCGACCCCGTCTGCCGCAGTATTCCGAGCATCGTGGATGACGTCTGGCCTACTGATCGATTGGATGAACTGGTCGCGGCCTCGGACTTCGTCGTCATCGCAGCTCCACATACGCCAGAGACCTACAAACTTTTCAATCGCGACCGCATTCGCCGCATGAAGCGGGGCGCGTATCTGATCAACATCGGTCGCGGAGTTATCGTTGACCTCGCGGACCTGACAGCCGCGCTGCAGGCTCGCGAAATCGCTGGAGCCGCGCTGGACGTCTTTGAAATCGAACCGCTGCCCGCGAACCATCCACTCTGGAAGTTGGAGAATGTGATCCTCACCCCGCACATCGCCGCCGCGTCACGTCACATCGCCGAGCGGCATCTGGCGACGCTGCTGGAAAACATCCGCCTCTTCGCCACGGGCCAACAACCGACGAACCTCGTCGACAAAACCAAGTGGTATTAAGCGTCTCGCCACGTGCCCTCACGGCACGGGCAGCAGCAGAGCGTGATGTTCAAACAGCACCAGCTTGCCGTGTTCGCTGATCGTCGGCGTGAAGAACAGCAGGAACACATACAGAGCCAGCAACGGCAACAGCAGCGCGCGAGTGATCCAGCGCCAGCCGAACCACGGCTTTGTTGAGCGCGTGGCGGCTCGATGAAGCGCCCAGCCGGTGACGACTTTCGCCGGGTAGATGCTGACGATGAAGATGGTGGTCACAAACCAGCGCGCGTCCTGCGGGAGCAGATACACCTTCGCCAGGAACAGCGGGAAGGACAGCACATAAGTCAGGACAATCGCGCACAGCCACGCGATGGGCGCGCGTTTGAAGTATTGACGAATCGTTCTCACCTGAGAGAACGCCCGCCACTCGCCGGTGACCGCGAAGTGAGCTTGCAGGAACGGAGCCCAACTGAGGGCGAGCATCATGAACGGTGCCGCGATCAAAGAAAGAAGATACGTGGCCGGGTTGTTGGGATCTCCTGCGGCCAGCAGCGCCGTCGGTATCAACAGGATGAGCAATGTTCCCGCCCAGCCCTTCACTCCCAGCAGGAAGTGATGCTTCAGACGCAGGCGGCTGATGAAGTCTCGAATGCCCGAGTTGGCAATGTCGAGATAATCCCCTGCGGCCCAGTGCTGGAACATCCAACGCAGGTTCTTGATCGGCCGGAAGAAGCACCAGAAGCTGCCACCACGAGCCAGCGACAGGCACAGGTGAATTCCCACGAACATCGCTGCCAGCGGCGCAACTACCGACCACGTTCGATCCGCCGGGCCATCGGGCTGAATCCAGTGCGCGTCATTCCACAACACGCTGATGAATCGCAGCGGAGCCAACCACAGCCAAGTACACAGGACGATCGAACCAATGCGCGGTGCGACATCCAACAGCAGAAATGCATTCCGCAGCTTGCCCGTGCGGGCAACTCGCGCTTCCACTTCCAGCAGATAACCCAGCGCCAAAAAGTTGACGACCGGAATCGCCGCGACGACCGCCAGCAGCAATATCAGACTGGTGATGCCGAAAGCCGCCCGCACCGTCCAGACCAGAGCCTGAATCGGATGATGCAACGGATGTGGAAACGGCGGCAGACGATACGACGTGATATCGACATCGGCCGGCTCAACAGGCAGTTCCGGCACCGCCTCCTCGGAAATGATTTCCTCTTCTTCCATAACAGCAAGCTGTGCTTCAGTTGAGGTCACGTCGAATCTTCGTCCGAGTGTGGCAGGAACGTCATTGCGCAGGTCCGCGTGACGAACTACCTGCATCGCATCCGCCGGGTTTCAGGCCAGCCCGTTATGCCGTAACAATGGCTGCGGATCCGGTTCACGTCCCCGGAACTGCCGGAACACGTCCATCGGATGCTGACTGCCACCCAAAGCCAGAACGGTGTCCCGGAAACGCCGCCCCACTTGAGCAATCGCCGCCGGGTTGTCGAGTCCCGCCTCCTCGAACGCTGCAAACGCGTCGGCACTCAGCACTTCGGCCCACTTGTAGCTGTAGTAACCAGCGGCGTACCCGCCCGCAAAAATGTGGCTGAACGTGCACAGCGAACGGTCTTCCGGCAATGGCGGCAACACCGATGTGATCTGGCTGACTTCGCGTTGCACGTCGAAGACGGTCTGCGAACCGTTGGGGTCAAAACCGTGATGCAGGCGGATGTCGGTCATGCCAAACGTCAGTTGGCGAAGCATCATGCTGCCCGCGCGGAACGTGCGAGCCGCCGACAGCTTTTCGAACAGTTCGTCCGGCAATGGCTCGCCGGTCTGATAGTGCCTGGCGATTCCGAGCAACGTCGGCTTGTGGTAGCACCAATTCTCCATGAACTGGCTCGGCAGTTCGACGGCATCCCACTCGACACCGTTGATCCCGGCGGCGTCCGATTCGTCAATCACTGTCAGCATGTGCTGCAGACCGTGACCGAATTCATGGAAGAGAGTCTCGACTTCGCCGAACGTCATCAGCGAGGGCTTGTCTCCCACCGGCGGCGTGCTGTTGCAAACCAGATGAGCGATCGGAATCTGCAGCTCGCCATTCACTCGCCGACGATTCAGGCAAGTGCCCATCCATGCCCCCGGCCGTTTCGTCGCAGGACGGCAAAAGGGATCAAGATAGAAAGCCGCGATGACCGTGCCCTTTTCGTTGAGCACTTCGAAGTACCGCACATCCGAATGCCAGACCGGAACACCGGACTTCGCTCGCACTTCAATGCCGAAGATGCGTTTCACCAGCCCGAACATGCCGTCGAGCACCGGCTCCAGTGGGAAATATGGACGCAGTTCTTCGTCCGTGAAATTGAAGCGCTGCTCGCGGAGTCGTTCCGCCCAGAACGCGACGTCCCAGTTCATGACCTTGACCGCTTGGCCGGACTTCGCGGCGAGCTGCTTCAGCTCTTCAAAGTCTTTGACTCCCGCCTCCCACGAAGCTTTGCGCAGAGTGTCGAACATCGACTGCACGGCTTCGACACTCGGAGCCATCTTCGTTGCGAGGCTCAATTCAGCATAGCTCTTAAAGCCCAGCAGCTCTGACTTCTCCTGCCGCAGCTTCAGGATGGAGGTCATCAGAGGTGTGTTGTCGAGCGGTCCCGACGATGCCCGGCAGATGTAGGCGCGGTAGAGAGATTCCCGCAGATCCCGGTTGCGGCAGTGCTCCATGAACGGGATAAAGCTCGGAGCATCCAGAGTAAACCGCCACGGCCCCTTGTCGCCCGTAGCTGCGTCATCACCCGTCTTCTGCTTCGCGCTGTTGTACGACTGAGCCGCCATCTCCAGCGAGCTCGGTGGAATGCCTTCAACGTCGGCCGGGTTAGTCAGAACAAGCTCATACGCCTTGGTCGCATCCAGAATGTTGTTCGAGAACTTCGTCTTGATCTGCGACAGTTCCTGCACAATGGCGTTGAAGCGATCGCGTTTCGCACCCACCAGTCCGATACCGGCCAGTTCGGCGGACTGAATGCGTTTCGTCACGATCCGCTGCCGAGCGGCGTTCAACTTCGGCCATTCCGCACCGTCGCGAATCTTCAGGCAGGCTTCGTAAATCGGTCGGCTCTGTGACGCTCGCAAACCGAACTGCACCACCTCGCTCAACACCGCTTCATACGCGGCTCGCAGTTCGTCCGAGTTCATCACGCCGAACAGGTGCGTAACAGGCTCCCAGCCGTACTCGAACGGGCGGTCCATCTCTTCGAGCTTCGCGAACGATCCTTCCCACGTCGGCTGAATCGTCGCTTCCAGATCGGTGAGCTGCTGCTCGGCCGTCTTCAGCAGGTGACGGACTGCAGGCTCGATGTGTTCTGTCTTGATCAGATCAAAGCGCGGCAGGCCGTCGGTCCAGGTCAGCGGGTTATCGCGCAGTTCGGCAGGTACAGCAGATGTCGTCACGAGTGGGCTCCGTCCCGGAGAATGTAGGGAAAGCAAGAATGGCGGGAGTCTAATGCCCAACGATCCGCAGGCCAGCGCGGAAACACCGCACGTCGCATTCACGGTCTTCGGCGGTGTTTTTTAGGTCTGCCTTGTGACTCGAGACGCAAGCGAATCGCGAGCGACTTACTTACAGTTCGCTCGAGCCGAACGATCTTCAATGTGTACTTCTCCGTCTTCGAGCCGACTTACCACTTCGCAGTCAGGAGCTTCTTGATGGCATGGCACTCCGTGCGTTTTGTGATTTTCTGCTTCGTCATCTGGCTGACGGGTTCATCGCTGCAGCTGGCGGATGCCGCCGACCCGGTCGTCTTCGTTTCGGCATTTGCCCCCGGCGATCAGGGTGCCATTCAGGCATATCAGTTGGATCAGCAGGCGGGCACGCTGAAACCAATTCATAAAACGTCGGGCGTCGAGCACCCGTTCTTTCTCGCGCTCTCGCCGGACAGAAAATTCCTGTACTCGATTCATGCGAAGCAGTTTGGCGGCAAAGAGAACGAACAGATCGCGGCGTATGAGGTCGTCGGACGTTCGGGCGAACTGAAGCTGCTCAATCGCCAGTCGGCGTTGGGCACCGCTGCCTGCTACCTGCATGTCGATGCCACCGGCAAAACGGTGCTCGTGGCGAATTACGTGACTGGCAGCGTCGCGTCTCTCCCAATTCAGGCTGACGGCTCACTCGGCCCCTCAGCCAGTTTTGTGCAGCACACAGGATCCAGCGTTAATCCGGCGCGTCAGAAGGAACCTCACGCTCACAGCATCATCGCCAGTCCTGACAATCGCTTCGTCTATGCCGCCGACCTCGGCATCGATCAGGTGCTGTGCTACCGACTGGACGCGAAGACCTCGAAGCTCACCCCGAACGATCCGCCGTTCGGGAAGTCGCCAGCCGGTGCGGGGCCTCGTCATCTGACGTTTCATCCGAATGGCAAGCTGTTGTACGCGATTAACGAACTGACAAACTCCGTCACCGTGTTTGGCTACAACAGCGACAATGGAGCACTCGCCGAGAAGCAGACGATTTCAACTTTGCCGGAAGACTTCAAAGGCACGAGTCACTGTGCCGATCTGAAGATCACGCCGAACGGCCGGTTCCTGTATGGGACCAATCGCGGGCACGACAGTCTCGCCGCGTATCGCATCGGCGATGACGGCAAGCTGACCCTGATTGAGATCGTGCCGAGTCTCGGAAAAGGTCCGCAGAATCTGGCGATTACTCCGAACGGTGAGCTGCTGCTATGCGCGAACATGCCCGGCAAGAACGTTGCGGTGTTTCGCATTGATCCTCAAGTCGGGAGCATCAAATCGACGGGCGAACCCATTTCGATCGAGTCGCCCTCCTGCATCATGTTGCTGCCGTAACGGGATCGGGTTCGGCGGGCGTCACCGGTCGACGCGGCTTCTTGCGGCGGATGCGGTTGCACCAGATGCTGAAGCGATCGAGATAGAGGTACACGACCGGCGTGGTGTAGAGCGTCAGCAACTGGCTGAAGATCAAACCGCCGACAATGGCGATGCCGAGCGGGCGGCGTAATTCCGATCCGTCACTATTGCCAATGGCCAATGGCAACGCCCCGAGCAACGCGGCGAGCGTCGTCATGGTGATGGGCCGGAAGCGCAGCACGCAGGCTTCGTAGATGGATTCCTCGGGCGATTTGTGGTGGGTGCGCTCGGTCTCGAGCGCGAAGTCGATCATCATGATCGCGTTCTTCTTCACGATGCCGATCAGCAGCAGAATGCCGATCAACGCCATCACGTTAAGTTCCGTCTTGCACACAATGAGAGCCAGCAGTGCTCCCACTCCCGCCGACGGCAGCGTGGAGAGAATCGTCAACGGATGGATGTAGCTCTCGTAGAGAACTCCCAGCACGATGTAGACAGTCACCAGCGCAGCCAGCACCAGAATAGGCTGATTGCTGAGCGATGCCTGAAACGCCTGAGCGGTCCCCTGAAACTTGCCCTGAATATTCTCAGGCATGCCCAGCGTCTGAGCCGCCTGCTCAATGCGCGGCACGACATCACCCAATGAGGTCCCCGGCGCCAGGTTGAACGACAGTGTGACCGACGGGAACTGGCCCGAATGATTTGCGGTCAGCGAGGTGTTAACAGCCGTCTGGCGGTACAGCGTTGCCAGCGGAATCTGCGCATCGCCGCTGCCACGCACATAGATGTGCCTCAGAGACTCGGGGTTCTGTGAGAACTCGGGTTCGACCTGCATCACGACCCGGTATTGATTCAACGACTCGTAGATCGTCGACACCGGGCGCTGGCCGAAAGCGTCATAGAGCGTGTTGTCGATATTGGAGACGGTTACCCCCATCCGCATCGCATTGGCACGGTCGATATTCAGTCGAGTCTGCAATCCACGCGTCTGCTGGTCGCTGTTCACATCCACCAGACCGGGCGTCTTTCTCAGTTCCCGCAGCAGCTTGCCGCTCCACTGACTCAACTCTTCGAGGTTGTCCCCGCGCAGCGTGTACTGGTACTGCGCGCTACTCGCTCGACCACCCACGCGCAGGTCTTGCACGGATTGCAGAACCAGATTCGCGCCCGGGACCTTCGACGTCTTCGCTCGAATGCGCGCGATGACTTCATCAGCACGAAAATTACGCTCGTTGAGCGGTTTCAGTGTCACGAACATGCGACCGGAATTGACTGATCCACCCGCATCACGCGAGCCACCTACGAACGCCACCATGCCGGCCACGTCGGGATCTTCGCCAACGACTGCCGAGAATGTCGCCAGCAGCCGCGCCATCGATTGGAACGAAGTATCCTGATCCGCCTGCAGACTGCCGGAAAGTCGGCCCGTGTCCTGCTGGGGGAAGAAGCCTTTTGGAACGATCACATACAAGTAGACCGTCAAACCGATCGTCGACAGTGTGACCAGCAGCATGCTGAATTGATGCCGCAGCACCCAGCGCAACGACCCTGAGTAGATCCACAAGATGCCATCAAAGACACGTTCGCTGGCGCGGTACCACAATCCGCGACGTTGCTCGTGACGCGACTTCAGCAGGTACGCGCACATCATCGGCGTCGTTGTCAGCGAGACCACCAGCGAGATGCCGATCGCCACCGACAATGTGACCGCGAACTCACGAAACAACCGCCCCACGATGCCCTGCATCAGGAAGATTGGGATGAACACGGCCACCAGCGACACGCTGATCGACAACACCGTGAAGCCGATTTCCTTCGCGCCACGAATCGACGCCTGCATGGGCGTCATGCCGTCTTCGATGTGACGAATTATATTTTCGATCACCACAATCGCGTCATCGACCACGAAGCCGGTCGCGATCGTCAGAGCCATCAACGACAGATTGTCGATGCTGTAACCGGCCAGGTACATCACCCCGAAGGTGCTGACCAGCGAGACGGGAACCGCAATGCTGGGAATGAACGTCGCCCGCAGGTCCCGCAGGAACAGGAACACCACCAGGATCACCAGAGCGATCGAGATCAACAGCGTGAACTGCACCTCTTCCAGCGACGCCCGGATCGTACGGGTGCGGTCCATCGCGACCGAGACCAGCATGTCGGCGGGTACCTGAGCTTGAAGTTGCGGCAGGAGGGCTCGAATGCGATCGACGGTTTCGATGATGTTCGCGCCCGGCTGACGAAACATCATGACGGTGATTGATGGCACCCCGTTCGCGATGCCGAACGCGCGAATGTCCTCGACCGAATCTGTGACCGTCGCGACATCACCCAGCCGGATCGGAGCTCCGTTGCGATAGGCGACGATCAGCGATTCATACTCAGCAGCCTTCTTGAGCTGATCCGTCGCCGTGATGATCCAACTGCGTTCTTCGTCCGAAATCTGCCCCTTCGGCCGATTGGCATTCGCCGAACCCAACACATTCCGGACATCTTCCAAGCCGATGTTGTAGTTGTTCAAGACCGTCGGATTGATGTCGACGCGCACGGCAGGCGGCGAGCCTCCGCTAACGCTGACCTGCCCTACGCCCTGCACCTGAGACAGCTTTTGCTGCAGGATTGACGCCGCCACGTCGTACATCTGCGGTCGGGTGTACGTGTTCGATGTCAGCGTCAGCATCATGATCGGCGCGTCTGCTGGATTGACTTTCCGATAGGACGGATTGTTCGGCAGATTGGCCGGCAATTGTCCCCGCGCGGCATTAATCGCGGCCTGCACGTCACGAGCGGCGGCGTCGACGTTGCGATCCAGCTCGAACTGCATCGAGATCGACGTTCCACCCAGCGAGCTGGCTGACGTCATTTCAGCGATACCCGCGATACGACCGAACTGGCGTTCCAGCGGAGTTGCCACCGCCGAAGCCATGACGTCCGGACTTGCCCCCGGCAGCCCAGCGCTCACTTGAATTGTCGGAAACTCAATCTGCGGCAGCGGCGAAACCGGGAGCAACCCGTAGCCCAACACACCGGCCAACGTGATCGCAATCGTCAGCAGAGTCGTCCCGACGGGACGTTGAATGAAGGGCGTTGACAGGCTCATGCCTCGTCCTCCGCCACTCCCGTCGAAACGTGCATGCCCAGCAGCGATGCCAGCCAGTCAAACCACAGATAGATCACCGGCGTCGTATAAAGCGTCAGCAGTTGGCTGAAGATCAGGCCACCGATGATGGTGATGCCCAGCGGGCGACGCAGTTCCGAACCGACGCCCGTACCAATCGCCAGCGGGACTGCGCCCAACAGCGCAGCCATCGTCGTCATCATGATCGGCCGGAACCGCAGCAGACATGCTTCGTAGATCGCATCGCGCGGCGATTTGCCTTCGTTGCGCTGAGCATCCAGCGCGAAGTCGATCATCATGATCGCATTCTTCTTCACGATGCCGATCAGCAGGATGATGCCAATGAGCGCTATCACGCTGAGATCCGCCTGATAGATCAGCAACGCGACGAGTGCTCCTACGCCAGCGGAAGGCAACGTCGAAAGGATCGTGATGGGATGAATGTAGCTCTCGTACAAGACACCCAGCACGATGTAGACGGTGACCAGCGCTGCGAGGATGAGCATCGGCGTGTTCTTGAGCGATGCCTGAAACGCTTCAGCCGTTCCCTGAAAACCGCCCACGATGCCGCTCGGTAGTCCGACCTCTTCCTTCGCCTTCGCGATCGCATCAACAGCGTCACCCAGCGCGACTCCCGGAGCCAGGTTGAACGACACCGTTACCACCGGAAACTGCCCCTGATGATTGATCGCCAGCGGCGCGGCGGACTCTTCTATTCGCGTGAACGAACCGAGAGGAATCGAACCGCCCGTCGTCGACTTCAGGTAGATCTCCTGCAAATCGCGCGTCTCGTTTTTGAACTCCGGCTTCACTTCCAGCACCAGCCGGTATTGATTGAGCTGCGTGAACATGATCGAAACCTGCCGCTGCCCGAACGCGTCGTACAGGGCGTCGTCGATCATCTGCGGAGTGATTCCCAGTCTCGAAGCCGTGTCACGATCGATCACCACACGAGCCTGCAGGCCCTCGTTCTGTTGATCGGTCGCGACGTCGCGCAGCTCAGGCAGCGACTGCAGTTTCTCTACAAACTTCGGTGCCCACTCGCCCAGTTCTTTCGAATTCGGATTCTCCAGGCTGTACTGGTACTGAGTCCGGCTGACGCGCGTTTCCACCGTCAGGTCTTGAACCGGCTGCATGAACAGCGTGATGCCCGACACTTCCGCCAGCATGGGCTGCAGTCGTCGAATGACATCCGTCGCCGGAGTCTTCCGCTCGGCCAACGGTTTCAGATTGATCAGAATGCGGCCACTGTTGAGCGTCGTATTGGTGCCATCGATTCCGATGAAGCTCGACAGACTTTGGACCGCCGGGTCTTTCAGGATGATGCGGTTCAGTTCCAACTGCCGCTTGGCCATCGCATCAAACGAAATGCTCTGCGGCGCTTCCGAGATTCCCAGAATCACGCCCGTGTCCTGCACGGGAAAGAAGCCTTTGGGAACAATCAGATACAGCTCCACGGTTGCCGCGACGGTCGCAATCGCCACGAGCAGCGTGATTGTCGGGACGCGCAACACCAATGTGAGGGTCTTGCCGTAGACCCAGATAATTCCGTCAAAGGCCGCTTCGGAAGCCCGATACATCCAGCCGTGATCGGACGGGTGAGTGTGCTTCAGCAGCTTCGCGCACATCATGGGAGTGAGTGTCAGCGATACGACCGCCGAGACCAGAATGGTCACGCTCAGCGTCACCGCGAACTCGCGAAACAACCGGCCGACGATGTCGCCCATGAACAGCAGCGGAATGAGCACCGCGATCAATGACACGCTCAGCGAGATGATCGTGAAGCCGATCTGCTGGGCGCCCTTCAGCGAGGCATCGAGCGGCTCATCGCCTTCTTCAATGTAGCGCATGATGTTCTCGATCATCACGATCGCATCATCGACAACGAAGCCCGTCGAGATTGTCAGCGCCATCAGAGTCAGGTTATTGAGGCTGTAGTCCAGCAGGTACATCACCCCGAACGTGCCTACCAGAGACAGCGGCACGGCGACGCTTGGGATGATGGTTGCGGGCACGTTGCGCAGGAACAAAAAGATGACCAGCACCACCAGCCCGATGGTCATGACCAGTTCGCGTTGCACGTCATGCACCGAAGCGCGAATCGTCACCGTTCGGTCAGTGAGTACCTGCACGTCAACGGCCGCGGGTAACGACTCCTGCAATTGGGGCAGCAACGACTTGATGCGATCCACGACCTCGATGATGTTCGCACCGGGCTGCCGTTGAATGTTGAGAATCACGGCCGGCGTTTCATTCATCCACGCGGCTTGTCGGATGTTCTCGGCGCTGTCGATCACGTCCGCGACGTCCGACATCTGAATCGGCGCACCGTTGCGATACGCGATGATCAGCTTGCGATACTGCTCGCTCGACAGCAGTTGGTCGTTGGCGCCGATCGTGTAGGACTGGCGTAAACCATCAAAACTTCCCTTCGCCTGATTGACGTTCGCTTGGGTGAGCGCGACTCGCAGGTCTTCCAGATTCATGCCGATCGAAGACAACGCCGTCGGATTCGCCTGAATGCGGATCGCCGGCTTCTGCCCGCCGCTAATGCTGACCATGCCGACGCCGGACAACTGCGAGATCTTTTGCGCCAGCCGCGTGTCGGCCAGGTCTTCGACCTTCGACAACGGCAAGGTGTCCGACGACAGCGCCAGCGTCAGAATCGGTGAGTCGGCCGGGTTCGTCTTTGTGTAGATCGGCGGATTCGGCAGATCGCGCGGCAGAAAACTCGAAGCCACGTTAATCGCCGCCTGCACCTGCTGAGCGGCGACGTCGATGTCCAGTTCGAGCGCGAACCGCAGCGTGATGACCGAGCAACCATCCGAACTGGTTGACATCATCTGGCTCAAGCCCGGCACTTGCCCGAACTGCCGTTCCAGCGGCGCTGTGATGGATGACGCCATCACGTCCGGGCCGGCGCCGGGATAGAATGTCAGCACCTGAATCGTCGGATAGTCCACCTGCGGCAACGCAGAGACGGGTAGTTCCCGATAAGCCACAATGCCCGCCAGCAGGATGGCGACCATCAGCAATACCGTCGCCACCGGCCGGAGAATGAAGGGCCGGGAAACATTCATTTCGAGGCCTCTTTGGGAGCCGTTTCAGACTGCTTAGCTCCCTCAGCCTCGGCCTTCTTTTCCTTGTCGCGAGTCGCCACTTTGGCACCGTGCTGCAACTTGTCGAGACCTTCCACCACGACCAGTTCGCCCGCAGTCAGCCCGGACTCAATCGACGTCTCGGTGCCTTCCGCCGGACCAATCGTGACGTTGCGCAGCTCGACGGTGTCGTCCTCTTTCAGCACGTACACATACGGACTTCCCGGCCCGCGCTGCACGGCGGCTGACGGCACGACAATCGCGTTCTGCTTCGTTTCCACCAGTAACCGTGCATTGACGAACTGGTTGGGAAAAAGCGTGCTCTCGTCGTTTTCAAACTCGGCCTTCAGCTTCACAGTGCCAGTCAGCGGGTCGACTTGATTATCGATCGCGTCCAGGTGCCCAACCGCCAGCTTCGTTTTGAAGTCGCGATCAAACGCGGCGACCTCCATTTTCGATTCCGATTCCGAGTGCAATCGTCGCTGCACGCGGACGATGTCGTCCTGCGGAATCGTGAACATCAGCGAGATCGGTTGCAGTTGCGTGATGACCGCCATGCCGGTCATGTCGTTGGCACGAATGATGTTGCCCTTATCAACATGCCTCAGCCCGATGCGTCCGCTGATCGGAGCCACGATGCGGCAATAGCTCAGTTGCAGCTTGGCATTCGCAACCAACGCTCGGTCGGTCCGGATCACACCCTCGGTACGTCCCATCAATGCCAGGTGCTCATCAAACTCCTGCTGCGTTACCGACTTGGTGGGTAAGAGTTTTTCATAGCGAGCCATCACCAGCTTCGCAGCGTCCAACGTCGCTTCATCGCGAGCCAGTTGGCCTTCGGCTTCTTCGAGCTGAACTTCATACGCGCGGCCATCGATTTCAGCGAGCAGATCGCCTTCAGTAACGAACTGGCCTTCGTCAAAGGCCACATTGATCAGTTCGCCATCGACCCGGCTGCGAATGGTGACCGTGTTGAACGCCGTCACCGTGCCCAGGCCGTTGAGGTACAGGTTCAGGTCCCGTTGTTTCGCGGGAGCCGCCACCACTGCAACAGCGCGAGCCGCAGGTTTGGTGGGCTTGGTCTCTTCACGAATGAGGAACGCTTTCGCTTTGGGAAGCCACTCATCGCGGTAGTGCCATGCAGCGACAGCGGCAGCCAATGCCAGCAACCGTACCAACACCCACGGAATCCAGCGCCAGCGCGAAGGTCGTTGCGGTGGCGGCGGAGTCTCTGCGGGCGGTACCGCTGCTTTTCGAATCGGAGGCGCTGACGCTTCCGAAACTGGAGGTAGTAACGTCATCAGTAAAGCACCTTACGAGGCTGTGCCTACTGCATCCTGCGGACGATGGGCGAGGGAGTGATCGGCGGGACTCTTCGGGGAGAAGCAGCAATCACCGGCGCTACTGGCGAAGCATCGGATGTGACTGCCTCAGAATGATCCTTCGACAAACGATACAGTTCGAGGAAGGGCAAGCGTTAGTAAACGGACTACGTCTTTTCCTCGCAAGCGACAACCCTGTCCACGCTCCGCCTTCTGCGTCCTGCCGAAATGATCTGTGACTTACGCCTGGTTAACACCAACTTCAGGTTTGTCTGTTAATCCCAAGAAGTCACGTTTGTCGCAACCGCGACACCACCGCGATCGCTCGCCTGATTCGCTATTCCGGCTCAATTGTCACCAGGATGTTTTTGAACGCCGGAGTCTTGGACTGCGGATCGACGTCGCCCGGAATCAGGATGTTGGATTCCGGGCAGTACATCATCACGTTGCCGCTGCGGACATCGAACGGGCGCACACGCTGATAGCGCATCTCGCCCTTGCAACTTTTGATTTTGACCTGCTGGTCGGTTTTCAGCCCGAGCCGCTCAATGTCCTTCGGACTCATCAGCACGATGTCGCGACGGTCTTGACCGCGATAGAGGTCTTCATCTTCATAAACGACCGTGTTGAACTGCCCTTCCGAACGCACGGTCATCAACCGGAACTGGTTGTTCGCGAGCTGTTCGCGCACCGGCAGCGAAACCGCATGGAAGGTCGCCTTGCCGGTCGGAGTGGCAAACGTCCTCTCGGCCATTTGTCGGCCTTCGATGTGAAACTCCTTCTTCGTCTTGCCGACGTCGGCGATCGGCTCGTAACCGGGAATCAGGTCGGCGATCAGTTTGCGGACGGCGTCGTGACTCTCTAACTCGTGCCAGTCAATCGCGGCGTGCTGCG
The DNA here is from genome assembly GCA_964386705.1 of uncultured Planctomycetaceae bacterium. Taxonomy (GTDB): domain Bacteria; phylum Planctomycetota; class Planctomycetia; order Planctomycetales; family Planctomycetaceae; genus AM-0621. Next base: position 6,952 of record CAYLTY010000015.1, on the reverse strand, counting down.
GGAGGACGCGCTGGCCGAGCGTCGTCAGCACCGACACTTCGCTGCGCGGTCCGACATAGCGCGACTTCCCACCATCGCTGACGCGCACGTACGAGAACATCGACTCCTGCGTCGTTGGCTGCGGCTCTTCATCGCGCGGCAGCACCGGCAGCACCAACGTTTCCTTACCTTGTCCCCAGGCGTGACCCGTGTTGAGCGTCGTCGTCATGTAAGTAACGAGCCCAATCTTTTGCAGTGCTTTCAAGGCGAACTGCGCGTCGGGATTGCTGCCATACAAGTTGCCGCCGAGGCACAGCGCGACATCCATCTCGCCGCGTTCGGCCGCCCACATACACGCCATCGTGTCGAGGCCCGGAGACTTCGGAACTTCGACGCCCAAGCGTTGCTCGAAGCGCTCAATGATTTGCTTTTTCAACAGAGGGGTCACACCAACAGAGCCAATGCCCTGCACGTTGCTATGCCCGCGAATGGGCATCAGGCCTGCATGCGGTCGCCCCACCATGCCGCGCAGCAACGCGATGTTCGCAATCATCTTCACGTTGTCGGTGCCGTGCAGGTGATGAGTAATCCCCATCGTCCAGCCGATGACAACGTTCTTCGCTTCGATGTAGGTTTTCGCGAGCTGCTGAATCTCAGCCCGCGTTACTCCTGAATCGCGTTCGATCTGTTCCCACGAAGTAGCCTCAACCTGCTTGATGAAGTCTTCGTAGCCCAGCGTCGAACTGGCGATGAAGTCCTTGTCCTGCGCGGACGCGGCCAGAATCTCCTTCGCCATGCCTGTGAGCAGAGCGATATCCCCGCCAATGTGCGGCTGCATGTACTGCGAAGCGATGTTCGATCCGAAGAACAGACTGCGCACGTCGCTGGGAACGCGGAAGTTGACCAGTCCCAGTTCCTTCGCGGGGTTGATGACAATGCACTTGCCGCCGCGTCGACGGATCTCCATGATCGATCGCATGAGACGCGGATGGTTCGAAGCCGGATTGCCGCCGATCAGGATGTAGAGATCGCAGTGATGCAGATCATCAAAGCGAATGGTGCCTGTGCCCGCACCAATCGCCGCAGCCAAGCCGACGCCGCTCGCCTGATGACAATAGTACGAGCAGTTGTTGACGTAGTTCGTCCCGAACAACCGCGAGAACAACTGCAGCAGGAAGCCCGCTTCATTCGACGAACGACCGCTCGCATAGAAGAAGCTGCGATTCGGCCCGGCCGCCTTCAGTCGATCGACCAGCTTGTCGAACGCCTCTTCCCAACTGATGACGCGATAATGCGTATCACCCGGCCCCGCGTAAATCGGAGACACCAGCCGACCGCTCATCTCCATCTCACGCGGTGAGAACGCCCGCAGTTCATTGAAGCCGTAACGCTGGAAGAACTCAGGAGTGATCCCGTCCTGCATGTCCGAGACCATCGCCTGAAACGACTTCTTGCAGACTTCAGGAAAGTAGCCGCCTTCGTTGACCATCCCGCCCATCTGGCCGCCCATGCCCAATGCGCAGGTCTTGCAGGCATTCTTGCTGCGCATCGCGCGCCACAGCTTCAGCCACCCGACTCGATTCGCCATGCGAAACGTGTAGCCAATCGCCTTCCATCCGCCGCCACTCTTCAGTTGTTTCATCGATGTAACCTTACGTGCATCTGGCAGTCGCAGCTTCAAACGACCTCTTCAAATTTCCCTCGTTGTTGGATTGAAATACAAGTCTCAAGACCTGTCTTTAGCAATCGTGTGGTGTCAATTCTCCTTCAAGCCCGTGCGAACATCCCGCTGGCAAACCGATGAAGACGGCTATTCGCCAATGATCTTCACTAGGACCCGCTTCGACCGGCGGCCACATAAAGACCTGCTCCAACGGACGGAAGTCGAGCTTGCCCGCCGCAACACTTTACGCGCCGTCGTACTCCAAGACGGGCTTGTTCAAAGCTTCGACCATGGCGCGCAGCCGCCACTGCAGATCATCCTGATCGAAAGCAAGGAGAGAAACGGCGTCTTCGGTCCATGTCTTCACCGCCCCATCTTCGGCGTAATGGACCTCATGGATGCCGTGGGTGTACGGGGTGAACTTTGGATGTCCATCCTGATATCGCATGACGCGGTAGTTCCAAGACATGTGCGCCTCCTCACGCTGGCCTATTCGCCAATGATCTTCACTAAGACCCGCTTTGACCGGCGGCCATCGAACTCGCCGTAAAAAATTTGCTCCCACGGACCGAAGTCGAGTTTGCCGTTCGTAATGGCTACCACGACTTCGCGTCCCATGATCTGGCGCTTCATGTGGGCGTCGGCATTGTCTTCGCCAGTGCGGTTGTGAGCGTACCGCTGAGGCGACTCATCAAACGGAGCCAGTTGCTCCAGCCACGCCTTGTAGTCCGCGTGCAGACCCGGCTCATCATCGTTGATGAAGACTGAGGCGGTGATGTGCATCGCATTCACCAAGCAGAATGAACTACACGACTCAGTTTCGCTTTGTACTCGGCGAATCAACATTCGTATCCGGGCCATGAAACCACTCCATCAACCCGAAAGAAGATAACTACCCATCCCCAAATCTCCCACAAGGCTTCGCGTTCCCCATGCCAGTTCGCATCGGCGCGGTCGAGGACGTCTTGAGCTTATGATTACGTCCGCAGACCTTTTGCCAGGATGCCACATGCCCGCTACCATCACTAATGACCACTTGGGGCCGACTTGACTTTTCGTCCGGGCAAACAGGCGGTCGAAGCATGCCGGAGAGAAGATGGCAGCCAAGGGCGTCGAGATTATCGTTGCAGGCGATCTCAGCATCGACCTGTTCGAGATTCCATTATCAAGTAATGCGAATGATTACTTTTGGGCAGCTCAAGACGGTCCACCCGATATGTCGGGCGCGTCCCGGCTTGTGAAACGCCCGGGCGGAGCTCTTCTTTTAGCCGATTTCGTGGAGTTTGCTGTCGGCGAATACGTTTTTACCCACGACATCGTCGTACGAGATGACGAACGTCATGACAATCTTCCCCACACGCTTGTCGAACTCGCCCTCTTTCCCCAAGTGCCGAACGATTCTATACGGCAACCATCGGTTTATCGTGTCCGGCGAATGCGGCGACTCATCAGCACGCAGGAAGTAGACAATCTACCGCGTCTTCGGGATGAACCAACGGCGCCATCGGTCATTGTAATCTTCGACGAGGGAGGGCCTTTTCGGAAGTGCGAGAAGTCGTGGCCTCGTTCGCTGTCAGAGGCTGGTGAAGTTCCCGTCCTAGTCGTCCTTACTCGATTACCGACGCGAGATGGCGAACTCTGGACGAAGATCGCGAACTGTCCCGCCGCAATGACTGTGGCGGTCGTTGTCGCTGACGACCTTCGCGCGGCGGGCGCCCGAATTAGCAAAGGGCTGTCATGGGACCGGTCTGTCGAGGATCTAAACCGATATCTGCAAAGTGAAGGCCCAGACCATTTGAGGCGTTGCCAAAACCTCATTGTGCTCTTCGGCCTTGAGGCTGCCTTGCTCCGGCAAAGAGACAACAGAACAGGACATTTCTACTTTGATCCGGCCCTTGCTGAAGGGGATCTACGGACCGTTGCAGGCGGACAAATGATCGGGCTCGTGCCTGCGTTCGTAGCCGCCTTAGTCGCACAGTTGCAAACGGGAACCGTAGCGGGGCTCGACAACGGAATCGCAGCCGGACTGCGAAGCGCAAGACGCCTTCAGTTAGAGAATTTCGGCGACGACCCCGCACGGGTGGACTACCCATTGCTGCAGATATTTGATCCGGTCCCAGAGCCCGACAGTATCGTGAGTGTGAGCGACGTTTATGACATCACAGCAACTCAAGTGAAGCTTTCGTCCAGATTAAGACGCTTGGCAATGGAAATCGCCAGAGATGTCGTCATGGACGGCATAGCAGTCGGTCTGCGGGAAACTCCGCACGCCCGGTTCGGCAATTACGTTGCCGTTGACCGGACAGAGATCGAGCAGCTTCGAAGTCTTAAGCTTTTGCTGGAAAATGCGTTGCACAGTTCTAGTCCAACGAGGAAGCCTATTTCGCTAGCCGCATTTGGACAACTAGGGTCCGGTAAGAATTTCGTAATGGAAGAGTTGACTCGGACCGTTGCCACTGACAGCAGATCTCACTTCTCAGTTGACTTGTCACAATTCAAAAATCAAACGGATCTGACATCTGTATTCCATCATGTGCGCGACCAAGTGCAGACGGGCCATGTCCCGATCGTCTTCTTCGAAAACTTCGATACCGATCTTGACGGAAAACGATTGGGATGGCTCCCGCACTTCCTAAGACCGATGCAGGACGGCGTGGTCCTAGGTAAAGAGGGAGACATGACCATTGGGCACGCAGTGTTCGTGTTCATGGCTAATACTGAGCCGTCATTCAATCAGTTCGCTGCCATGAACTCGCGGACTGAGAAAACGCGCTCAGAATTCGTCCAAGCTAAAGGGCTCGACTTCATTTCACGCTTACAGGGGTGGTTCGATGTAATCGGTATCAATCGGGCTGAGACTCGCCCCTACGACGAAACTCTCCCTATCCGCCGAGCAATAATCTTGCGTCAGCTCTTGGAATCAGGTTGGCCGGACCTGTTCGATGCGGACCGACGCCCACGTTTGGATGAACGCATACTCAGAGCATTCCTCAACGCTCCACTCTATCGATACGGAATTCGCTCGCTAAAAACGATTTTAGAGAACAGTTTGCGTTCTCATAGCGAACGGTTTGTGCCTTCTATGTTGCCGAATTGGCAGACCATGGAACTACACGTCGATGCCGAAGCATTTTCGAGTCTGCTCCGACATTTCCCTAATTAACCATCACCGCAGGCAACTCTTGGAGAATGGATCGTGTGGCAGGAGACAACATTCGAGCAGAACATGAAAGTCGCTCTGAAGGGCGAATTCGGACGCACTCAAGGCGAGGAGCTTTTTGCTCGGTACCTCCATGCCCGCACTATGCTGGTAAGTGACGTTCTACCTTGGATACGTACAACCGAGCCCACATTAACCGACCACGGACCCCTTCATATCCGAAACGTGATGGAAAACGCACACATGCTGCTGCCGACTGGATACCACAAGAGGATACCAGCGAACTCACCGGCAAATTGGGATGCGCTCTATCTCTCGGCCCGCGACCAATACTGCCTTGCGATGCTCATACTGTTCCACGATGTGGGCAACATCTTTGGACGCAAAGGTCATGAGCAACGGATCGGTGAAGTTTATGATTATGTTTGGGGGGAGCACTCGCGCCGCCACCCGGAAGAAAAAGTGATCATCGTGCAAGGAGCAGGTGCGCATTGTGGATTGGCCGAAGATGGCAGCAAGGACACTCTCGCCTTCCTGAAGGATGAATACTATTTCGAACGTGGAAAGGTTCGCCTCAGGGAAATTGCATCCTTGCTACGATTTGCTGATGAACTCGCTGAAGGCCCGCAGCGAACGTCCGAGTTCATGCGCCGAATGCATCAATATCCAGAGCCTAGCCATATTTACCATGACTACGCATCCGTGACGCGTGTCAACATAGATCCAGCAAGGAACTGCATCGCCTTGCGATACGACTTTTATCTTGATCAATCAGAAGCACTCGACATAACGCGCAATCGCATCCAAACATCTCTTACCTACACGTACCACCGCATCATGAAGCTAGATCAAGAACGTAAATATACCCGATTTTACACCCAAAAACTTGCGCCATTCTCCATAACTTCAGCCGCTCTGCATTTCTGGCTGAACGGCAACGTGCTCGATCTAGGCCTCAACCCACTTGAGATCGACGACAAGGTCGTCCCTGGTAACGAACCGGCAGACCTCACGTATCTAGATGAGGCCTATCGTCCCGAAACAATTGCGGGGAGGATCAGTGCCATTCTTGGTGCCTCATAGGGAATGTCGGGCCGAACGATAGCGTTCTCAGATACGCCCCCAACCATCCCATTTTATCTGCGGTTCAGTCAGGAGAGCACTGGCACGACTCCTCCGACGTAAAATCGCTCGTGTCATAGATATGACCATCTATTGAGCCGATCACAGCGCCAATGGAACACTAATTGGCACCCACCCTACAGTTAATGGATTCAACGCCAGCCAAGCTCAATAGCTTATAGAGATCTTTGATCTCTCTCCTGTTCTGCGACACCCTTCCATTTCTACCTTCACGCACATCAGAGAATGTAAACACAACGCGGCGTATCGCACGAGAGAATGCCACAAAAAATCCCCTTAGCTCTTCTTCAGACTGATTTGCAAAGTTCCACAGTTGGGAATCTTCAAGCCCAAGAAAGACAACGGTGTGAAACTCAAGCCCTTTGCTCTTATGAACAGTCATTGCAGGTACTACATCATCGCCGATAATTTCATCCACCGCCTCTGCTACAGACTTAGAGAGATCATTGCTAAGTACTTCACCGACTTGCGAGGCCACCTTTTGCAGATGGTTTCCAGACCGATACTGACCATAGCAGCCACGTAGCGCCTGCTCGCCGATTTCTTTAATCAACTGATTTGGCAACTCAAACCGAGAGACTGCGGGATCGCAAATAGCATTCCTAGTCCACGCAATAAGTCGAGCGGCTTCAGCCGCAGACCTATTGCTCGTCTCAGCTAGCTCTTCCCCATGCAACTGGCAGAGCAATTCATGAACAATCTCCCAAGCTTCGGGGTCGCGCCTACGACTTGCGAGTCTTAGTAGCGCGAGAATCAAGTTAACAGCTGGCTCCGCGAGCAAATCTTGCAGGACAGTCTCATCTCGAAGTCGAATCTGACGACGGGCGAGCGCGACCTGAAGATGACTAATCATTACGCCCGTACGTTGCCGAGCAAGAATGCAAAAATCCCGAGGCTTCAGCCCGTCAGACTGAATGCCAATCGCAATGCTCTCTGCAATATGTTCTGCCTCATTGACCTGCTCCCCATTTCCTGAGCCAGGCGGTATGAGAGTTTCCACAGCCCGT
>CAYLTY010000014.1:0-68081 GCA_964386705.1 uncultured Planctomycetaceae bacterium | reverse complement strand
TTCGACGAGGACTTACACCTCGCTGATTCGATCCACTTACAAGCGCACTAGTTCAACCTCTCCGAGGCTGAATCTCCTATTCGCCGCCACACCGCCTGACCGCAGGTCTCCCGAACCCGTTGCAGCTGCTTACGTGCTCTCAGCTAGTCGGGAATCCTTGCCTGAATGCTGATTGTTTCACCTCTTAAAACGCGACCGGCTTCATCAAGAGAGAGCTGGAACCAATACTCACCGTCATCTCGATATACGCTAAAGCAAAATGCGGATTCATCAGCATCGTAGCCGCCGCAGTATTTTCGCGTTTGAAACATGTCACCAGACTCGACGAGTGCCCATTCATCAGAAGTCCGGTTTTCGGAAACGATCTCTCGGCAAATGCCAATCAACTCTTCATCTACCATGTGCAGCATCGGCCTACTTTTCATGTAACACGAAACAATTGGTAACTCAGGCTTGAGCATTCGGGTGGCATGAGTGTACCGCCGATGAGGCCGGCTTCCGACCGAGCCACCCTAACGATACTCCTGGTTCTGCAAGCTGTTCCATTTACCACGCATCGCGGCATGTCAACAACCGTCTTCGACCATTACGCACAACATCTCGCCCCGATCTATTCCTGGATGGTAGGAGACTTCGAGGCTGCCTGCTCACAGGCTGACTCTTTCTATACCGAGATCGGGTTACCAGCCGGAGAAGGACGCCTCGCCGTCGATCTTGGTTGCGGTCATGGCGTGCATGCAATTCCTCTGGCACGACGTGGTTATAATGTGATCTCGCTCGACACCTCGACGCACCTGCTGGGTGAACTCAAGACTGCAGCAGGTAACTTACCGATCCACCCCATTGCAGCCGACCTGACCGAATTTGCCGCTCATCTACCATCTCGCAACGCGTCGCTGATCGCGTGCATGGGAGACACGCTGACTCACCTTCCCACCGTGGACGCGGTCGACTCATTAATTCGTGATGCCGCTCAGCATTTGAGTCCGGATGGAGTCTTGACGCTCTCGTTTCGTGACTACGCAACTCACGAACTAACCAGCGCCCACCGCTTCATCCCTGTCCGATCAGACAGCCCCGCATCCACACGTGCTTCCTCGAATATCGCAAGGACACTGTTCTTGTTCACGACCTCATCCACTCACGATCAGGAGACACCTGGAATACTGCAGTCAGCGCCTATCCAAAACTGCGACTACATCCCGACCACGTAGTAGCCACAGCCGAGCCCCGCGGCCTGTCACTAACCTACCGATCCACCGTCCGAGGCATGGTCTACTTCGCTTTCAAACATCGAACAGCTGCTGAAGAACGGTAGCCAACAGGTCAACTGAAGCCACGCGCGGCACAGTCATTTCTGAAGCTCGTTCTCAAGCTGAGCTATCTGCTCTCCAATCATGCGCAGCATCGTGGCAACATCTACGTCCTCGTCGCTTTCCACTCGCTTGGAGATCATCGTAAGCGCATTAATTTGAATGGTCGTGTCTTTGTAGCGCAGCGTGGGATCCGTGCCATATTCGTCGGTGATCATCATCCATCGCAACGGCAACTCGGATGCCAATACATCGCCGAACACGATGCCGAGACACTGCAACTCGTAAGTCTGAGTCTTCGCCAACACTCGGTCGTCGAGCAATCGCTGAAGGACCACCAAGTCGGCCTTATTCCTGGTCAACGCGGCTGTGCCGTATCGCTGCTTGGCGATGGCGGCGACCACCCCGCGCTGCTTTTCTAACCGGCTGGCATCCTCTCGCGAAAGCTGCGTGAACTTTGGCGTGGCTGACGGTGCTGCTTCACGCTTAGAGCAACCGAAGAAGCTGAGAAATCCTATAATCAGAAGCATTGTTTTGAGTGTGCGAATAGCCATATGCGCAGTGTCACTAGGGGTTGGGGGGAATTGTGTAAGCATCAGTTTGTGCAGACTCTTGCGACTCACGCGGGTGGCCCCGGTTGACAGTACTCGGTCTACCGGGGTGACGAAGTCCCAAGAGGCCGGTCGAAATGACGTTCCTTGGCTGCTCAAGCTTCTTGTTGCTTTGCAACACCGGTAGGCGAGTACGCCACCCGCGGCTACCTGCAGCCTCTGATTTTCTATACAAATTCATATCCGTCTTTTTGAGCACTATGAGCTTGATCTAAGGAAAGCAGTCCATCGCGATACTTGACATAGGTCGGGTGCGCAATTCCATCTTGCGAACAATTCAAAACAAATCCCGTTGCCTTCTTGGTCGGCATGCCCCATACATAAGGGTAAACGTGAATAGCGCTCTTAGGCTTGCTCCAGTCAAGATAAGTTGCATAGTACCCCAACGAGCTACAACGACCTATTTTAATTTCTTTGCACTCAGGGCGAACGGATTTCAATTCTTGGAGCAATCGTCTCCACTCGTCCAGACACTTTTCAATGCCAAGATGAGTGCCGGCAGTAAGGTTGCCACCGAGTGACTCATACAAGCGGTCATCTGGAAGGAATAACCACATTTTTTCGAGCTTATCGTTGAACTTTTCCGGGAATTTATCTTTCAGGTCGTATGTTTCAAACAAAACAGTTCCGGTCATCAGAATAAACGCAACTTCTCTCGCTGCCTTCAACTCTTTTAGAAAGCCCTCTTTATCGCCCCAAATCTCCGACGTCAGCGTAACAGTCAGCTCATTCTTAGCTGGGTTTTGGCTCCAGTTTCGATGATCATTGTCAGTTGACCAGAACGGAAACACTTTCAACTGGAGATCATGCTTACGTGTAACAACGCACGAATCACCGATCTCCCAGTTAAATGGCTCGGAGCCCATTCTCTGGTGGCCAAAGTAATGTCGGCATGCATTCTCTGACAACAAAACCTGCCGGTGATCGGCAGCGTCCATGACCCGCTGCGCATAATTGATTGTGTCGCCACAAAGGTTTGGCTTGCCATTAATGTCGGTGACTAACTCGACAGCACCCATATGAATGCCGAACCGGATTTCGAGCGATTGTGTCGATTTAGTTTGCTCATTCGATGCAGCATCCCCATTTACCGTGCCTAACTCGGTGTGGCTACTGGAATTGCACGAAGAACATACATGCTTCGGCCTTCCATAGTCAGAGGACCACTGTTGCAAACGCTGGAGTAGCTTGAGAAGAGTCTCCCGCCCCCAGATCTGGGGTTCGTAATGCACGAACGCTAAGGCCATCCCGTCACCCGTCGGTAATGCGACAACTTGAGGACGTTCGTAAGGAGGTAGAAGTAACATCCGCAAATCGTAGCTAACTTCAACGTTCAGTTGTTCGATAATCTGCTTCTGTATGTAAGTGGGTTTGTTGGAGAATCCGACAACATCGAGGAAGAGGACAGTTGCAGCGGGCATGACGGCTCCTTCGGCGAAAAGGGGTTCTCAGAACCAATCTGGTGTATCTCTTGGGCACCGCTGGGTGGCCAGGGTTGCGATCTTGATGGCTACCGGGGTGGCGCAGCCACGAGACGTTATCGTTTCAACGTCCTGTCGCCCTGCGACTCCGGTAGGCCGAGTTTGACTAACCGGGGACATCCGCGCCACCCTGCGAACTTATTGTTGGTCATAAAATCGTCGGCCAGCAATGATACCGGTGATAACTGGAGCGATGATAAAAGCCATGACCGCGGCGCCGGCTACCGCGCCGATGGCCGCTGCGGCTTCGGAAGAAACATTTGGTGCTTTGAACGCCAACATCGCCATCCCACCAACCACCGCGCCGATAACCGGAGCAACGATCCAACTCCAAGCAGTCAAAATGGGGGACGCCCGACGAACCCTTCTACGGAAGCTGGAGACCGATTCACCAGTGTCCTCCCAAGTAAAATTCTTGGTTGAATCCGGTCCGCATTTCACGCAGATAGTTCCGAGGCACGGTGCGAACGGGTTGCATAGCCCAGCAAAGTCCTTGCCGCTGACAACCGTCGTTGTGCCGCATGTCTTGTGAATGTACGCGCGACCCTCATTAACCGTATAAAGTTCAGACATGATAGCCCTTCAAGGAACTCCGTTGGATGACCCTGAAATGAGCAGCGCGTTGGCTCACTCGGCCAAGAGTCGCGTTGCTGCTCTTGACCCGCTCGACCCAAACGTGGCCGTGCGCATGTGATTTGTCAACCACTAGGGATAACGCATTCACGTACTTGAGAAGGATGGATCCTGGCGCACCGCGAGCCCCTGCTATTCCTGCGCGGGCAGATCCGGAGTGTTGAGGCCTTGCTTCAGCCTCCCGTTGTTTGCGGAAGTCAGTTGGGCTGAAGAGCGGAGATTCGCCGTCCACCTAATTGTGGAGAGAAAACTGCGACAACTCCGCATCACGGCGCAGGTTGTTGGCTACGCGTTGCCACGGCGCCGCGAAGAATGGAGTGCTCCGCCAGGGCCGAGGCACTCTAGGGTTGGACTGCATCCGGGAGAGGCGTAGATACTGGTACTCTTCCCACGGATAGCGAGGTTAGCTTAGGCGATACGCGCCACAGCAATCAGTTGAAGAAACCGCTGACGCCATCAACGACGTCGTGGCGTTCACCCAAGCCTAGCAGGGCGCTCATGAGGTCGTCGCTGTAGACCTGTGGGTCGAGGTCGTGGCGGCCGAGGATGTGGCCGTATTCGTGAGCCAGCACGGTCGCGAGGTCGAAGCGATTGCTCGCGGGGCCGGTGAGATCGGTGCTCCAGCCCTGACCAGCTCCGTCATCGTCGATGATGATACGGCCGAGGCCATCCACCATGCCGAGTGCACCGTTCGTATTACCCAGATCACGAATGACAATCAGGGTGCTGCTGAGCACATCCAGCTCGGATTGTGTCAACCCGGTGCTCGCCCAGGCCGTGAGCGCGAAGGCCTGAACTGGAGCCAGGTCGGTCGACGTGAGGGGGCTCACGCCGACGCCTGTTCCGGGTGTGGACGTCACCAGTGGAGCTTCCACCGGCAACGATCCTGAAGTCTCCGCAATATCAACACCGTTCGCGGCCCAATACGGGGAAATACCGCCGGCGGATATGAAAGTAATACTCAGCAGGCCGTCGTTGTTGGCATCGTCAGCGGCAGTAAACAACAGGGTGCCAAACTGCTTGGCGTTCGTCGACAAGCTCTGCGAACCCGCCACACCTTCCACCGTAACGGTCACGGCCTGATCCATGTCCTGAGCACCGACGTAGACGCGGACGTCGTAGTCCGTCGCCGCGGCCACCTGCATCTGGAACGTCCGCGAGCCAAGCACTATCGCACCGCTGGCATAGTCGCGATACAGGTCCGTCGTCAGTTTGTTGTAGGTATTCGAACCACCCTGATCATCGCCGTTCGGCACACCGACATCGCCCGAGTTCGGTGAGGTCACCCAACCATAGCCATCCGCCAGAGGAGCGGTATCCGTTCGCAGCACGCCGATGGCTCCCGCCGCGGTGGGGGATTGACCAAAGCCGCCGAGTGCGAAGGGATGGTTGAAGTCAAAGCGTCGAGCATCCGCCAATCCGAACGACAGGAACGCCGCTGACGTGATCGAGCCATCGTGCGTGCCGTCCAGTGATACTGCTCGCAGCGTAGGAGTACCGCTCTGTGTCGGAGCCTGCACATCAAAGACGATCGCCCCACCCGGACCGACGAGGACCTGCACTCCATCGACGCTCGGATTGACGTCGGCACTGACTACGGTACCCACCGTCGTCGAGACCGTGACCTGCTGGCCCATCGTCATGCCCGAAGTCGCGTTCACGGTGACAATCGTCATACCGTCGGCCGGTACGTTGCCGATGTTCGGTGTGAAGTTGATCGGTGATACCGCCGAGACCGAATCGATCTCGATGCCGTTCACGGCCCAGAGCGGCGAACTGCCACCCAAGTCGGTGAACGTGAAGTCCGCCATGCCGTTCACCACCGAGAACATGAACGTGACTTCTTCATTATCACCAGCGTTGACCGCGATACCGCCGGCCTTGGTCGCTCCGTTCACGAGCACTGATACTTGATCAATATCCTGATCCCAGCCCAGCGTGACGGTTGCTTGATAATCACCGTTCGGCAGTTCAACGCGGAAGGTGCGCGAGGTCAGGTCATACGCGCCGTCGCGACGCAGATCATACAGTGGATCCGGATCAGGAATCGGCGTGCCGTTGCTGTCCGTCTTGATACCCTGATCGAAGCTGTACGGCGACTGCAACCAGCCGAAACTGGTTGTGCTGCCGTAGAGCATGCTCGGTAGCACGCCGATGAAGCCGTCCGGATTCATGCCGGACGCGACAGGAGCCTGAGTCGGTGAAGCGTTTGATGACGCGCTGGAGTTCTTGTGATTGAAGTCAAACTTGCGACCGTCCGGCAGCACATATTGCAGGCTGCTGAAGCCATCGATGCTGCCGTCGACCGCGGCGAACGTCACAATCGCGGTGACATCGTTGAACGGACGTCGAATCAGCAGAGTCGCCTCACCGGCGCCGTTCGTCAGAATCTGGATACCGGCCAATTCGTCGTCGACATCGGGATTCATGATCGTGCCGGCCGACGTGCCGATGGTGATCAGCGTGTTCGGAGTCGCTCCGGCGATCGGGAACGAATCGACCGTCACGCCATCCGCCGTCAGTGGTGCCGGCGGGCAAACGCCGACCGTCATGATATCCGCCGGACGAATTGAGACGCCGTTCACAGCGAAGATCTTCGGATTGATACTGCTGTTGACGAAAGTCAGGTCGAGGCTCGTGTCAGGCACGTAGACCAGGAATTCGCGATGCACGGAAGCTCCGGCCAGCGACGTCAGGCCAGACGCCAGAGTGGTCCCGGAATCACCATTTTTCACCGACATACCGGTAATGTCCGAGTACGGGCTGCCGTACATCACGCTGACATAGTAATAGCCAGCGGTCGGCACATCGGCGGTGAAGGTCGCGGACGTTCCGAGCGAATGCCCGTCGCGCACCAGATCGGCGAAGCTGTTGCCGTAGAAGCCGTCGTTACGCTCGAAACCCTGCACGGCGGTTTGCCAGCCGTAGCCCAGGCCACCCGAGTATAATGTGTTCGGCAGCACGCTGGTGTAACCCGCCTGAGTCGGCGAAGGCAGGACACTGCCAGCAGTATTGAAATTATTAAAGTCAAACTGCTGCAGACCGCCGGTGCCGAGCGGATTGAATTCGATATTTTCGAAGTTGAGCACCGTGACGCCGAAGTACGGGTCGGGATTGCCACCCGCCGTGCTGATGGTTGCAGTGTACGGATCGAACGAGATTTCGTTACCAAAGGGCTCGAAGTCCAGCACGTCGCCCTGATCTGGTGGAATCAGCGCGCCGATGCAGGGATCACCCGCATCAATCGCGATCGGGAACAGCATCGACGGCTGAGCGTGAATCAGATCGCTGCCTTCGAACGTGCGCACCAGCAGCGATTCTACGGTATCCGGAATGATAATCTTCTCACTGCCCAGCGAGCCGCGGCTGACTTCCTCAGTGGTGGCTGTGCTCGGCGGATCTTCGGTCGTGATGAAGATCTCGTCGGCGTCGCTCGTGCCTTCGACGATCACCTGGTCCGTGCCTGTGCCTGATTCGGCGATCGTGATGTCGCTGCCGAATGTTCCCACCGAGGGATACGTGATCTGATACAGGTCATTGCCGTTGAGCCCGTCCAGTTCCAGACCGCCGGTGCCCATGTTCGACACATAGAACTGATCATCGTTCGAATCGCCTGTGACTGTCGCACCGTTCAGCGAGTTAATCGTGCCAGCGATCGTGGCCACGCCGCCCGCCGCGTCGGCGTTCATGCAGTCGATCTCGATGATCACGCTGCCTTGCGGCGCGTTCAGCGCGGAAGTTGCGGCGAGCGTCACGTTATCGCCGGCGCACAATTCGACGTCGTTCTTGGACGATGTGATCGTGACCCCAGCTTCCACCGTGATGTTGTCCGTGTCGCCCGCAGTTTCTGTCGCCGTCAGTTCCACAGTGGTATCAGCGCTGATGTTCTCGCTGACCGTGAGCGGGCTATGAGTAGTCAGCGAAACCTGACCGGCGGAAGAACTTACGCCCGTCATCGTGCTGATACCACCGACCGTCAGCGCGCCGGTGTTATCAATGAAGACGCCTGCGGAGCCTGCGGCTTCCAGATTGCTGACCTGAGTCTCAATCGAGTTCCCCAGTCCGATACCCGCAGTACCGGTTAAGACTGCATTGCCAGCGGTGATGTTCATCGCCGCCGCGTTGTTGTCGATAATGCCGCCGCCGGTCACACCGATGATCACTCGCCCGCCCGTCGGGCCAGCCGTCGTTCCCGCGCTGATGCCCGCGATCTTCGCATCGCCCGTACCACCGATCAGCGTGTTGACGAAGATCGACACGGCGAACTCGGAGTCATCCGTGGTCGTGAGGGATGTGCCCGCAGCCATCAAGAAGCTGTCACTGCCCGCGCCATCGCTATTCGCATTGATACTCACCGCTGCCCCGGCATCAACCGACGCGTTCAGCGTGACTTCATTCGATGCATTGATCAGGAAATACTTCTGTGCCGTTACTTTGTTGTTCTGTACTTCAGCCGACGTCACGCCTGAAAGTTCGATCGAAGTGAATGTGCCGCCATCGAGAATCACGGGCCCGCTGTTCATAACCAGCAGCCCTTCGTTGACGATATTCGTGGCCTTCGTGTTCTTGATCTTGGTCGTCCCGGAGATATTCCCGAGAGTAATACCTGATGTGATGTTGTCGGACGCATCGCTGTCGGTAATCGTCACATTTGTCGCGCCCGATACGATGATGCCGTGGTCCACATTATTCGTAGCCGCCACGTTGGTGATCGTCAAATCCGTGATCGACGTCGCATAAAGACCGACGCTTGCTCCTGTTACTGTCAGGTCCGAGACGTTCACCGTCGTCGCGGGCGCGTTGATCAGAAGTCTGCCGCCGGGCGCAGGCGCAGTGTCGATAACGACGTCCGCCGCGACGCCGCTGATACCATCCAGCGTCAGGTCCTTGGTGATACTGACTTGCTCGGCGTAATTGCCTGCATAAACCAGCACGGAGCCTCCGACTTTGGTCGCGTCCACGGCTTCCTGGATGGTGGAGAAGGCATCGAAGCCGAGCGCCGTGGCCGGGCCCATGCCATCGGGGTCGCTGCCCAGAGCGAGCATCGACCAACTGTCATCGACATACGAACTCGCCGGACGCACTGACCACGCGACCGCCTGTTCCAGAAGTCGGTCGCCGTCGCCAGATCGGAGATTGGCGTCGCTGTAGATGTTGCTATTAGCCGCGTAGATCGGGCCGAGATACACCGACCGCCCCAGGCCGACATTACCAACGACGACACTGGCTTCGTTCGTGCCGGAATTGTTATCAAAGCTCGTCGCCAGGACTGTCGCGCCGGGATCAACGCGCGGCTGAGTATCAGCGCGAGGGATCGACACATAGCCGCCCGCGCCCGACACGTTGAACGCGCCGACTCCCGCCGTCACCGGATGCACGGTGAGATTCGGAGTGATATCGGTGCCCTGAATCTCGTCGTCGAAGTCGATGGTGTTGACGGGTATAATCGCGTCAATATCCGTGTGCGCGGGCGGGGTATAGTTTCCGGCTCCGTAGATCAGCCAGCCAGCGCCCACAACACCGCCGCCGTCTTCGACGAAGGAGCGCAAAGCGCTCTCGAAAGCTGCGAAATCCACCTGATTGTTGCCGCTGTCGCCGATCACCACGGCATCGTAGGTCTGCAGTTCCGCCAGAGTATCAACAGCGGTCGGCGCAACGAGCGTGGCATTGAAGTCGAATGTGGCGCTGTCGTTGAGCTGGTTGCGGATATAGACGAAACCGCTGTCCGCGCCGCCTCCCAGGCCCGTGCCGACCACCGCCACATTCATCGTCAGCAACTGGCGAGATTCCAGATTCTCGACAACGCCCGCGCGACCGCGACGGGGCTTAAGCCAGTGGGAGCGACGTGAAGTATCAACTTTGGCGCGGGGTGCTTTGCCAAACAGACGACTCAGGCCCAGAGAGAGACGCATGATGCACAAATATGGGTCCGACGCCGCTGCTCCTGCGAATGTCGAGCCCGCCCATGTAACTTCGGTGTGAGGGATTGGCCCGCACTGGATCAATCCGCGGACGTGCCGACGCAATTGCTGATGTACCAGACAATCGCACTCGTCACGCTCGCAGGATCTGACGCCTCTTCCGAGCGGTGTAGCCGTCACCGTGATGCTCTGAAGGCGCGTCGGACCGCAGTGCCTAATGACTCAGGTTGGACTGTGACGGTTATGCGGACGCGTTGCGAAAACGATTCAACCCAATTGGCGAGCTATTCCGCGAGTGCCGTGGAGAAGTTCTGTCTGCCCGTTGTGTCTGGAGCGCCACGAATGACAGGTGCTAAGCGGGTATCGGCAAACACACATGCCGGCGTGTGACGTTCAGAGATGAGCGAGAAGGCAGTAGGACGGACAATCCTGTCCGTCGAATCGAGAGTCGCGGCGGCGACGGACAAGATTGTCCGTCCTACGGGCGAGCGATAGGCAGGCGAAGGGCCACTGCTTAACCTGCGTCGCGCTCGGTTCATTCCAGATTCTCAGGGACTCAACGTGACAATCATTCGGCCCGGTGCGCATAAGCTTGATCTCGACACTCCTTCGCTCTGCATTGATCTGGACATCATGCAGGCCAACATCGAGTCCATGGCGGAATTCATCCAGTCACGCGGCAAGGACTGGCGGCCGCATGCGAAGTGCCACAAGACGCCGGCCATCGCCTGGAAGCAGCTCGAAGCCGGAGCGATCGGCGTCACGGTCGCCAAAGTGTCTGAAGCCGAGGTGATGGCTCAGGCCGGCATTCAAGACATTTTGATTGCCAACATGGTCGTCGGGCAGACGAAATGGGAACGCGTCGCTGCTCTCTGCCAGTGGGCGGACCCGATTGTCGCAGTGGATCATTACGCTCAGGCGGAACCGCTCGCCAAGATCTGTCGGCAGTATGGCGTGGAGTGCCGTGTCATTCTGGAAGTGGACATCGGCCTGAATCGAGTCGGCGTGCAGCCGGGCATTGCGGCGCTGGAACTGGCTCACGGCGTTTCGCGACTCGAAGGCTTAAGCCTCTGCGGCATTATGGGTTATGAAGGCCATTTATTGAGGATCGAAGATCCCGACGAGAAGGCAGAGAAGATCGAGAGCGCCATGAAGATGCTGACCAGCTGCCGCGATCTGTTTGATCGGGACAAGCTGGATTGCCACATCGTCAGCGCGGGCGGCACGGGCTCGTACCAGTTCACGTCCGACTGCGAAGGCATCACCGAACTGCAGGCGGGGGGCGGGATCTTCGCCGATCCGATGTACCAGGATTGGTGCGGTGTCACCGGCCTGAACTACGCGCTGACCTGCCTGGCCACGGTTGTGAGCCGCCCGACTCTGGACCGGGCCATTCTGGACTGCGGTCGAAAATCCCAGAATCCGGACATCTACAAGCCGCTGGTGAAAGGCTATCCAGACGCCGAGGTCACTCAGACGAGTGCCGAGCACTGTGCTCTGAAACTCAACGGCGAGTCGCGCAATCTGAAGATTGGTGACAAGATTGAACTGATTGTGGGCTATGCGGACTTCACCAGCATCCTGCATGAGAACTTCTACGGTTTCCGTGGCGACCGTCTGGAAGTGGTCTGGCCGATTCAAGGACGCGGCAAGATCCAGTAAAAGGGTTTGCGCTCATCCGCCTGAAAAGCCCCGGACATGCGGGTTGGAGCATAAGGGCGGATTGACCCCTGCGGACCGGACTGCTACAAGATGTGCCGTAAATGGTCTGTCAAGACGGGCCGAATGTATTTTCGCGTTAGGAAATAGCAGGACTTCGCAAGATGGGACGCGTCGAACGAGATCGGGAAATCGCCCGCCGTCGGAGCCGCAGGGCAAAGCTCAAGAAGTTGCGCGCCAAGTATCAGGCTGCGACGACTCAGGCAGATAAAGATGCGATCTTCGCGAAAGCACAGAAGGTCAGCCCGTTCGTCGAGTTTGAGCCCGCCACCGCTGGTTAGTTCGCGGTCGAGCGAATCGCTTCATACTGAATAAGCTGGGATCACGCGGTGGTTCCGGCTTATTTTCGTGCGCAGACAGCAAATTGAGGCTCGGCGCCGCAGCCTCGATTCTTGAATGGAGTCGACATGGAACCCACTGATCGCCCCTCGGAAGGCTCTGCTGGTGAGTCTGGTGAAGCTCGTTCGCTGAACTTCATCGAGCAGATCGTCGAGCGTGATCTGGCTGCCGGCAAGAACGGCGGACGCGTTCATACTCGCTTCCCGCCCGAACCGAACGGCTACCTGCACCTTGGCCACGCGAAGTCGATCTGCCTGAACTTCGGCCTGGCATTGAAGTACGGCGGCAAGTGCAACTTGCGGTTCGACGACACCAATCCGACCAAGGAGGACGTCGAGTACGTTGATTCGATCAAGGAAGACGTGCGCTGGCTGGGCTTCGACTGGGAAGACCGGCTGTTCTACGCGTCCGACTTCTTCGAGAACCTGTATCAGTTCGCCGAGAAGATGATTCAGGACGGCAAGGCGTACATCGACGAGCAGAATCTCGAACAGATTCGGCAGCAGCGCGGCAACCTGACAGAGCCCGGCAAAAACAGTCCGCATCGTGATCGGCCGAAAGAAGAGACGCTGGATCTGTTCCGTCGCATGCGTGCGGGCGAGTTCCCGGATGGAAAGATGGTGTTGCGCGCGAAGGTTGATATGGCCTCGCCCAACATGAATATGCGGGACCCGATCCTGTACCGCATCCGTCATGCGACGCATCATCGTACCGGCGACGCCTGGTGCATCTATCCGATGTATGACTGGACTCACGGGCAGAACGATTCGCTGGAAGGCATCACGCACTCCATCTGCACGCTGGAATTCGAGAACCATCGGCCGCTCTATGACTGGTTCATCGATCAGCTCGACATTCATCATCCGCAGCAGATTGAATTCGCGAGGCTGAACCTCAGTTACACCATGATGAGCAAGCGCAAGCTGCTCGAACTGGTGGAGCAGAAGATGGTCTCAGGCTGGGATGATCCGCGGATGCCGACCATCTGCGGCATCCGTCGTCGCGGCTATACCCCGGAATCACTGCGGGCGTTCTGCGAGCGCATCGGCGTCGCCAAGTTCAACAGCCTTGTTGATATGGAATGGCTCGAGCAGGCCATTCGCGAAGACCTCAACAAGCGGGCTCCGCGCGTCATGGGCGTTCTGAAGCCGTTGAAGGTCATCATCGAGAATTATCCTGAAGGTCAGGTTGATCAGCTCGAAGCGATCAACAACCCAGAGGACGCGAGCTTCGGCACGCGGCAAGTGCCGTTCTCGCGCGAGATCTACATCGAAGCATCTGACTTCATGCTGGACCCACCGAAGAAGTATTTCCGTTTGGCCCCCGGTCGCGAAGTGCGGTTGCGCTATGCGTACTTCATCAAGTGTACCGGCTACGAACAGAACGCGGCGGGCGAGATCACGGCGGTGAAAGCCGAATACGACCCGGCGACTCGCGGCGGCAACGCTCCTGATGGCCGTAAGGTGCAAGGCACGATTCACTGGGTCTCGGCTCAGCATGCACTCGATGCCGAAGTGCGACTCTACGATCGCCTCTTCATGCTGGAAGACGCGGGCGATATCCCCGAAGGCGAGGACTGGAAGAAGTACCTCAACCCGAACTCGCTGGAAGTGCTGCCGGCCTGCAAGGTCGAACCCGTGCTGGCGACGTCCGCTGTCGGCGCGAAGTACCAGTTCGAACGCAACGGCTACTTCTGCATCGACCGCGACTCAACTGCCGAGAAGCTGGTTATCAACCGTACGGTGACCCTGAAAGACACTTGGGCCAAGGTGCAGAGCAAGGGCGACAAGTAGCTTTGAGCGTGGTTCGCCCCTGGAGTGCTCCGGCTTGACGGAGCCCTCCATTCTTTGCGGGGCGGCGGCAAAGAATGACAAAGCACTTGAGCCGTGAAGCAGCGTTCTCGGAGAGAATCTTCATCCGCACGTAAGCGGACGGCCACGTTCCTTGCTGCAACCAGACTGATTGACGCAAACATATGGAGTGCTGAGTCAAAGCCTCAGCACTCCTGGACAAGCCAGTTTCGTGCTTCACGACGCTGGCACCGGCGGGATGTAGCGGTTCACAAGTTCGGCGTAGTCCTCACGGACCGGGCTGAAGACGTCCAGCACGACGGCCGGGCCGTCGATGGCGACAGCTCGATGCGGAGTGTTCGGCGGAATGAGGAACATCGAACCGGCTTCGCAGATACGGGTCTCGTCGCCGATCGTGAGTTGCATCCGGCCTTTCAGCAGCATGCCGCCCTGCTCGTGCGGATGATGGTGCAGCGGAACTTCGGCCCCGTCGTCCATTTCCAGGTACGACAGCATCAGGTTCTTGCCAAACGGCGTCCGCATGCGACAGCCCGGAACAGGTTCAATCGGCTGATAGTCGGCGATGTTGATGAACGGCATGAGAGATCTTTTCTAAGGAAGTCTGTATCGGCCCGTCGCAGTTTAGCCGCGCGGAGGTTCATCGTTGTAGGACGGACAATCCTGTCCGTCACCGTTGCGAGGACGGATGCGACGGACAGGATTGTCCGTCCTACAGCACCATCCAAGATCGGGCGAACAAATCGGCACAATGCGACGAATCGGCAAACCCGCCCGCACCTGCGGCGTGCCGACGGGGGTTTGGTCGCGATTTGACCGCCTGCTGCTTGCTCAAAGGGGGCGTCCGGCTAATAATCTCCCCGCTGCCGTTAGGGGCGATCCGGGTGCCTTGACCTGTTCCTTAGATCGAACCTAACATTCTCCGACGTCGGCCAAAAACGCTTTTGCCGGCGCAGTCAGCGGGAGTAGCTCAGTTGGTAGAGCACGACGTTGCCAACGTCGTTGTCGCGGGTTCGAGTCCCGTCTCCCGCTCTTTCTTTTTGCCCACACGGAATCGTGCCACCGCTATCTGGTGTGCCGGGCGAGACTGTCTCGGAGGAAGGTTACATTGAGTACTACTGAGGCCATTGAACAGGCAAGCAGCGACACTTCGAAGTACGGTCTGAAGGTTACGATCTCCGAAACAGGCCCATGCCGGAAGAAAGTCGAAGTCACTGTTCCCGAAGCGGATATCGCTCGAACTCGCGAGCAGATCGTCGTCGATTACTGCGCGAAGGCGAACATCAACGGATTCCGGGTTGGCCGCGTACCGCGCCACATCGTCGAATCCCGGTTCCGCCAGCAGTTGCTCGACGAACTGAAGCAACGCGTGCTGGTCGCCAGCCTTGAGCAACTGACGCTCGAGAACGAAGTCGACCCGATCAACGAGCCTGACATGGACGTTGAGAACATCGACATTCCGACTGTGGGCGACTTCACCTACAGCTTCGAAGTCGAAGTTCGGCCGAACGTCCAGATTCCGGACTACGCCAAGTTGCTCATCAAGAAGCCGGTTCGCGAGATCACCGACGCCGACGTCGACAAGTATCTGGCTGGCCTGCTGACTGAACTGGGCACCAAGGCTGACACCGGCGAACCAGCCGCCGCTGGCGACAGCGTGACGGTGGACGTCGAGTTCGAGCATGGTGGCAAGCTCATCCGTGACATGAAGCACCTGAGCCTGCGATTGCAACCCACCCTGCGATTCCGCGATGGCGAAATCGCCGGTTTCGACCAGTTGCTGGCCGGAGCCAAGGTTGGCGATACCCGCAATACAACCGTGGTCATCTCGAAAGAGGCTGGCTACGTCCCGATGCGTGGCGAAACGCTCAATGTGACCTTCAAGGTCACCGGCGTACAAAAATTCGCTCCGGCGACGCTCACTCCGGAAACCATCGCCCAGATCGGTTCCGACAGTGAAGAGGCACTCCGCAAATCGGTGCGTACGGTCTTGGAACGCCAGGTTGTGTACCGTCAGCGTCAGTCCTGCCGCACTCAGTTGCTGGAACAGATGACCGAGTCCACGACTTGGGATCTGCCTGAAACTCTGGTGCTCAAGCAGGTTGAGAACGCTCTGCACCGCGAAATTCTGGAAATGAAGCAAGCTGGTTACACCAGCAAGGAAATCAAGGCTCGCGAGAACGAACTGCGTCAGAACGCGGTTTCGGTCACGCGTCAGGCGATGAAGGAGCACTTCGTGCTCGACAAGATCGCCACCGAAGAGAAGATCGAAGTCAGCCCGCAGGACATCGACGTCGAGATCATGGCGATGGCGTTCCAGAGTGGCGAAAGCCCACGCCGCGTCCGTGCTCGCCTCGAGAAGACCCGCGTGATCGAGAATCTGGAAGCTCAGATTCGCGAACGCAAGGCGGTTGATATCGCTCTGGAACGAGCCAAGGAAGAAGAAGTCCCGCTGACCGATGAACTGGTCAACGACCTGTCTGTTGAATCAGTCGACGACGCGATCTGCAACGTGATGCTGGCCCGGTCCCTCTCGACCGCCGCTTCCTGATCCGATCGCAGCAATTAATTAGATACCGAAGCCTGAATCGCACCGAAGGTAATTCTTCGTGGTGATTCAGGCTTCGAGCATTTTCAGCCCCTCACCAACTCAGCTTTTCGTCAATCCCGCTGGTCCAAGAACCGAGGCTGCGACGATACAGTTCCGCTGAGTGCGAGAGGGAGGGCGAGACTCCTGCCGAGCCGCTTCAAGTGGCTGGCACGGCTCAGCGGGAGCCGCGCCCTCCCGAATTGCTTGCAGCGTCGCGCCGTTGTCTGCTGCGAAGTACACAAGGCAGACAGGCGTTGGTGAGGCTTGCAGCGACGTTTCGAAACCGGCAATGAGGTCGCGTGATGGAAGATCAGGAGCGGCAGCGATTACTCAGTCAGTATGCCGAGATCGCGCAGCTGGCCGGGGGGCTGGCGCACGAGATCCGTAATCCGCTCGGAACGATGAAGCTCAACCTGGAACTGCTCGTCGAGGACGTGCAGGACAGCGAAGCCGTGCGCGATCGCCGGATGCTGACCAAGCTGAAGAAAGTGCAGGCCGAATGCGAACATCTCAACGAGATCCTCGATGCGTTCCTGCAGTTCTCTCGCGCGGGTGAACTGCAACTGGTTGACGGAGACCTCAACACCGTCGTGCGTGAGTTCATCGACTTCTATCGACCAACCGCCGCTGAGCATAAGGTCGACATCAGTCCGCACCTGGAATCTGACCTGCCACAGGTACGGCTGGACCGCTCGCTGATGAAGCAAGTGCTGCAGAACCTCGCCCAGAACGCCATTCAGGCCATGCCGTCTGGCGGCCTGCTGGAGCTGCAGACGTATCACCGTGACGGCAACGTGCGGCTGGAATTCATTGATACCGGTCACGGCATGGACGAGAAGACCCGATCGAAGCTGTTTCAGGTATTTTTCTCCACCAAGTCCGGCGGCAGCGGGCTCGGTCTGCCGACCGTCCGCAAGATTGTGGAAGCTCACAGCGGCGCGATTAGCTGTGAGAGCGCACTCGGCAAAGGCACACGCTTCTCAATCGCGCTGCCAGCACTTCCGGCAACAGAGTCTTGATTGTGGATCTCGTCACTTAGCGAGCGGCTTTGGAACGAGATGACTTGCGGCGTTTGGGAGATGTTGGCGCTTCGTCATCGCTCAACTCGCTCGGAGTTGAGCCGCCCTTGATGAGATCAACGAGTTCTTCCGTTGAGAGTTGAGCCGCTTCATCGGTGCCATCGAGCACACTCGCTACCAGTTCGCGCTTGCGTTCGTGCAGAGCGAGAATCTTTTCCTCAATGGTGCCTTCGGTGACCAGTCGATAAACCGTCACCGGTCGCAGCTGACCAATGCGATGAGCGCGGTCTGTCGCCTGATCTTCCACCGCCGGGTTCCACCATGGATCGAGGTGAATGACATAATCCGCCGCCGTGAGGTTGAGCCCTGAGCCGCCGGCCTTCAATGAAATCAGGAACAGGTCTCCCCTGCCCGCCTGAAACGCATCGACCGAGCGTTGCCGCGAAACTGCGGACGAACTGCCGTCGAGGTACTGATACGAAACGCCGATTCGATCCAGTGCCTTACGTGCCAGGTCCAGGTGCTGCGTGAACTGGCTGAAGACCAGGGCGCGATGCCCTTCCTCGCGCAGCTCTTCCACCAGTTCCATGAAGGTGTCGAGCTTCGCGGAACTCTTCGTCCACTTCGCATCAACCAGCCGCGGATGACATGCCAGTTGCCTCAGACGCGTGATCGCGGCGAGCACCGTGAAGCGCTGGTCATTGCCAGAAGCATTGAAATCGAGACCGGCCAGTTGCGTGCAGATCGCCAGCCGGGCGTCTTCATAGCGTTTGCGTTCTTCGCTACTCAGTTCAATCGTGTGCTGGATCTCGGTGCGCGGCGGCAGTTCCTTCAAAACTTCTTCTTTGGTGCGACGCAGGATGAAAGGTTTCACCAGCCGCGCCAGTGATTGCCGTTTGGCCGGGTCT
The DNA here is from genome assembly GCA_964386705.1 of uncultured Planctomycetaceae bacterium. Classification (GTDB taxonomy): domain Bacteria; phylum Planctomycetota; class Planctomycetia; order Planctomycetales; family Planctomycetaceae; genus AM-0621. The sequence continues at coordinate 49,739 of CAYLTY010000014.1, read as the reverse complement.
TTGCCCTTCTCAATCGGCGCTGCGAACCGATCCCGAAAACGTTCCCAACTGCCGAACACACCGGGGCTGATCGCTCGAAAGAGTGCCCACAGTTCGCTGAGTCGATTTTCAATCGGAGTGCCCGTCAGCGCCAGTCGCCATTTGGCCTTGAGATCGCGAACGGCTCGAGCGGTCTTCGTCGTCGGGTTCTTCACGTTCTGAGCTTCATCCAGCACCAGCGTACCCCAATCGGTCGCCCCGAACTTCTCGGCGTCGCGTTGAAACAGTGCATAGCTGACAACAACCACATCGCTTGCATGCACGTCCTGCAGCACCTGACCTCGATCGCTGTCGCGGTAGGAGATCACTCGCAGAGAAGGAGCGAAGCGTTGTGTTTCCCGCACCCAGTTGAAGCCTACTGACATCGGTGCGATGACCAGAGCCGGACCGGTTTCGCGGCGATCGAGCAGCACAGCCAGTGCCTGCACGGTCTTGCCGAGACCCATATCATCCGCGAGGCAGCCGCCGACTCCCCACGTTGAGAGCCGTTTCAGCCAGCGATAACCATCGAGTTGATAATGCCGCAATTCGGCGTTGAGGCTTTTCGGCGGCGCTGCACATTGAATGGCCTTGGCATCAAGGTTGTTCAACAGGTTCTGCCACTTCGCACAGAGCTGAAAATGCTCGCGCAATTGCACCAGATCCTGCAGCGCCGGCGCGGCCGTAATATCCACTTCGAGCCCGTTCTTCGTCGAATGGACTAGATCGCCAATCGCCTGCAGTCGCTCCAGAAACTCATCCGAAATGCGCACCCACAAACCATTACCTAACGAAATGTACTTGCGGCCTGATTTGAGCGCACTGATTAATGAGCGCAGCGAAATGATATGACCGTCGACCTCCACGGTGCCGTCCAGGCCGAACCAGTCGTCGCGATCTTCGACACTCATGCGCAGCGACGAGGAATCAATCTCGCCTGCAACACGAATCGAACCGCCCTGCGGCCACGTCACCACCAAGTCATCCGTCGCGGGAATCTGTCCCAGTTCGTCCGCTGCCACAGTGTTCGTAGCCTGCTGACCGCATCGTTGTCGCTGCCGATCGAAAACCTTCGCGAGAAAGTCGATGGTCGCCTCGTCGGAGGTAAATCGCCAGTCCCATTCAGACACCGCTCGAGATTGCGGCAGTTCCAGCTCTTTCAGAATGCCGAGTGCCCGTTCGCGCTCGGCCACACGATCGCGCTGCACCCTAGAGATCTTGCCGCCCAGAGTGCCGTACGACCCCACTCGCGGATCACCGGGCATGGCGAAAGCCCCGTCAGGAAGAGGCCGAACTCGAAACCTCGCGTACAAGCCTTGAGGCTGGCCGGGCAGCAGCTCCAGGTGAATACGCGGATCGGCGACGATCGGTTCGGCGACCAGCTCATCAGAAAACTTGACGGGCATAATGCCGTCCAGCTTCGAAAGGCGCTCAATCAGCGGGGTCGCTTCAGCGAGCGGTGCGGAAACAGGCGTCTTGATGAACTCGGTCGCCAGCATCAGCGACTGCTGGTTCGGTGCTGTGATCAACATCAGTGTGTCTAACCCAACCGCGATCAAGCTGCTGGAATTGCCGTCGCTTAGCAGCCCGTTGCGGAAATCAAACATCTCACCGTTGCAGGTCACGTAGACCTTCAGGTTTCCATTCTCGACGCCGCACGTGAGGCTCAATGCGCCCGTCCTGATCATCACCGGATGGTCCCCGTGCTCGTCTTCCAGGCTAACTCGAGTGCATCCGGCAAGCGCCGCGAGCACGGCACTCGTCGGCGGGCCGTTGTACGCATAGGGCGAATAGCCCGTGCGATTCACCAGTTCGCGAACCGCTTCGTCATGCGGGCCATTGGCCAGCTCTCGGTGAAACCGCAACTGATCCCAACTCAGTGCACGACCTCGCTTCCACGCGCTCCCATCTTTCTTGAGCTCCTGCTCGCACGGCAGCACGGTGATTGACGGTCCGTAGATGGTCCGCTTGATCTGAATGCGATAGGCCAGTCGCCGTTGGCCCAGCGCAGGCGAAGTCTCGGCCGGGTTCTCGGCCACTCGCAGCACCTGATCCAGCGCGTTGAGCAATCGCGGCGCGACAGCGGAGACCGCTTGCGGCTTCGGTGCCTGCGCTGGCGATGCCGCCAGAAATCTGCTGAGCTGGTCCTGCGGACGCTGCAGAATCTTGGCCGCAAGCTGCAACCCCGCGTACGTGTGCCGGCAGTGGTAGTTGTTGGTGCTCTCATCACATGAGCAGACCGCAATCACCTCGTTGGTTGATCCACCACGCGGCGGGAAGCAAATCTGAATTTCGAGGTCGTCGCAGGCCTCATCGTCAAAACCAGCGATTTCAAATGTTCGCGTACTCGGTTCAAGACCCACCGCGCGCAGGTCACGCATAGTGTCCGACCAGTTCACGCGATGCGCCGCGGGGTGAGCTTCCAGAGCTTGCACCACCAAAGCCTGATAGTACGCGAGCGCATTCGTTGCGTGAGGTTGTTGCAACATTCCGTGTCTCAGTTCTCAAACGTCAGAAGATCGGGCCGAGCATCATGAATTGATTGCCGCCCACTTATAAACTGAAACCCCGCACGCGTTACACTCAAGGTGCCCTCACCGAACCGTTCGCGGTTGCGAGGTCTGCATCAGGAATTCAGACGGAGACGAACAACATGGACCACCTCACCGACCCGCTGTACCTCGAAGCCATCCGCTTCTTCAAGGAACGATTCTCCCACGTGAGCGAACTCGGGCTGCGCGAGCCGAACGCCATGAGCCTCGCCACCTGCGGCGCTAATGGGCAGCCGTCGGTGCGGACGGTCCTGCTGCGCGGCATTGATGAACGCGGTTTCGTGTTCTTCACGAATTCGCTGAGCCGCAAAGGCCAGCAGATGCAGGACAACCCGCACGTCGGCCTGTGCTTCTACTGGGACAAGCTGCAGGAACAGGTCCACGTCGAAGGCGCCGTCTCCAAAATCGACGACGTTGAAGCCAACACGTACTGGCAGACGCGGCCGCGCTTGAGCCGGATTGGGGCTTGGGCCTCATTGCAGTCTCAGCCCCTGGATTCGCGCGACACGCTGCTGAGTCGCCTCGCCCATTATGAAGCCGAATTCGAAGGCAAGGATGTCCCGAGACCCGAGCACTGGTACGGCTACCGGGTCATTCCCACGCGCATCGAATTCTGGAACGGCCGCGAAGGTCGCCTGCACGAACGCAACGTGTACCAGGCGAACTCCGAAGGCTGGACTCATTCGACGCTCTATCCGTGACCGTCCCGTCGCTGCAGAAACTCAAAGCAACAGAACCGCAGCGATCACTTCTTGCCAAGTGATCGCTGGATCTGGAAGAACTCCTGTAGAATCGCTTTGCAGTCTTCCTGCAGGACGCCGCCCATCACGGTCGCGCGATGATTCAATCGCGGGTCGTTGGTGATCTCAAACAACGAATGGCACGCGCCGGCTTTAAGGTCCGTGGTGCCATAGATCACCGTCGGGATGCGAGCCTGCACGATAGCCCCGGCACACATCGGGCACGGCTCCAGAGTCACGTACAGCGTGCAGTCCAGCAGCCGCCATGAGCCTAATGATTGAGCCGCCTGCGTGATCGCCAGAATCTCAGCGTGCGCCGTGGGGTCTTTCAGAGTTTCACGCTGATTGCAGCCTACGCCAATGATGCTGTCTTTGTGCACGACGACCGCGCCGACGGGGACTTCGTTCTGCTCAAACGCGGCTTGAGCCTGATCAAGAGCCTGCCGCATCCAGTGTTCATGCGGCGAAAACAAGGACTGTTCGGGAAACACATCAAACAAGAGACATCTCCGAGGCAAGAAACCAACACACGCTGGCGCCTCGTAAGATTAGCAGTTCATTCCGGAGTGCGGGATCCTCGATAGTCGCTGATCGCTCCGCGATCAGAACGTTCCGCGTCGAACCCGTTAGACCCTACTTCAAGAACCAGCTCTTCGTCGTCGAGTCCGAGCGGAAGAAGTCGATCATCAACTTGCCGACTTTGCGTTGACCGTCGAACGACTGATGCGTGCCATCGTCGATAAAATCGCCGCGCTCGTAGCTGAATCCATCTGTCCGCTTTGTTGCACCATTGGCCCAGAGATACGGACCCCAGCTCAGCCAGGGAGCTTTCACCGCACCTTTGGACGAGTCGTAGTTCAGCGCCGCGTCGCCCTTGAGCTGCTCTTCAATCAACCATTTCACCGCGAAACCGGATTCATACGCGTAGGGTTCCGGGTTGAGGTTCGTGGTCGCGAAACCGCCATACGTGCGGCTCGACAGGTAGCACAGTTTCACATTCGGGAAACGATCATGCAGCACCTGCACGATGCGTTTCAGTTCGGCCTGCAAGTTCTGAGCGTATCTGGGAAAGCCGCCTTGGGGACCACCGTCAGCCTGCTTGATCCACACAGCCTGTACCTGCTCGCGCGAGACTCCCGCCATCTGCAGGCGGCGATCGACTTCTTCCCAGTAGCGAGTTCCCGTCCGTCCATCCATCGGATCTTGGATGGCTGCCGCCGTCATACCGCCCTGCGCACCGTTGACGAACTGCATCAGCGGGTTGAGCCCCTCAGCTTGTCGCAGCCAGCCCTGAAAGCCCTGCGATGACTGTGACGTATTACTCATGCCAACTGACAGCAGCACTATCTTGCCGTTTGGATCCGGCTGACCGCGCTCATTCAGAGGTCGCACCTGACCGGCTATCTTCAGCCCCGCCGCTTCGTGTGCTGTCGGACGCGAGTTCTCACCATTCGGATAGAAACCTCCGACGAAGCCTCGATATTCACCCTTGCCCAATTCATTGAGCGGCTTGATGGCCGAGTGTTCGGGAGACGTCGTGCGGCCGCTGTTGGGGGAATTCGAGCCGCCAGGATTACCGGCATTGTTGGCGTTGTTCGGCCCGCGATCTGCCGCGCTCATCATTCCACCGAGCACATCGCGACCGTCTTGCCGCGTCGTGAGAAACATTACCGGACCACCGACGGTGAATTTCCCCAGACGATCTGCGACCGATGTCCCTTCAACGCCACGCAATTGAGTCCGATCGTTCGCTTGCAGTTCCACGTCCTTGCCATCGACCGTCAGCGTGACGACGAGGCTTTTCGTGTCGACCTTCTTGAGCGTCGCACGCTGCGGGCCGCCACCACCACCTTCGCGAGGTCGATCGTTGGGTTGGCCACCTCCACCTGCTTGCCGAATTCCCGTGAGCACTTGCTTGCCATCACGCTCGACCGGTCGCACAAAGATGGAATCGCCAGCCTTAAAGTTTTTTAGTTTTTCAGTCAGGTCGTTGCCTGTCTCGCCGAGCACCTGGGTCTCGGAATTCAAAGTGAACTCGCGGTCCTTACCCTCAATGGTCACGACCACTCGCTTGCCGGGGACATCTAGGGTCTTCAGCGTCCCGCGCAGGATGTCCTGTGCCTGAGCCGCCTCAATAAGCCAGCCACCGAGTATCAACGCGACGATCAGAATGAAGCGCATACGAATCTCCGGTTGTCAGAAGTAGCCGGGTGTGCCGTCGAACGTGGCTCAGTCATCTACCAGTTCAATGGCTCGCGAGACTTTTTCCAGCGTTGAGGGATCTCATCAGGCGAAACCGCTGCCGCCACAATGCCACCCACAATCGCGCAGTTGGTATCGATGTCGCCGCCGACTCCGGCCGTCAGCCACATGGCTTCCACAAAGTTATCGAGATTGACCATCGCCACCCAAACGCAAAACGGCACCGTGTCCTGAGCCGTCACGCGACTGCCGTTTCCGAGTCGATTGGCGACGTCGTGATGCCACTCGTCAAGATCATACGTCGAGGCCTCAGCCAGACCCTCGCGGACCTGACTGTCCGGAGTAAATGCCAGCACGGCATCAAACATTTCAACGCGTTTTGATTTTTTCCCGCTTTGATCCCACTGTGACGCCCAGGCCGCGGCAACGGCCACCGCGATGGCTCCCGCCTGACCTTCGGGATGAGCGTGAGTCACCTCGGCCGAAAGTCGAGCTTGCTCGGCCGCCAGAGCCAAATCGCCGGCAAACCATGCTCCCAGAGGAGCGACTCGCATTGCCCCTCCATTGCCAAACGAACCTTCACCGCCAAAGAGGTCCTTGCTCGCCACCAACCAATCGGTCCCGCGACCGATCGCCGACAGCAGACGCCTCGCACCATCTCCGTACCCGCGAGCCGGGTCGTTGAGGAAACGCTGTGCGAACCGCTTCGCCAGTTCGTCTTGCTCAACCTGATGGTGATCTTCGAGCACCGTAAGAAGCGCCATCGCCATCTCAGTGTCGTCGGTGTAGCACCACGGAGGCTCAGGCACTTCTCGTTTCAATTGTTGGGCGCCAAACCGCGGCGTCATCCAGCATTGGCCAAACGCGTCGCCAATCGACAAACCGTCGAGCGACTGCCGGGCTCGCGCCTGTCGAGTTTCCCAGTCTGATCGGTCCACGTGCAACCTCGCTGTCTACCACAAGAAGTGGGTCCACGTTCTGAGACACGTCTGCAAACGGTTGGCTCGCACCAGCGCGACCAAACAAGGCCGTCGAATTCCTCTCAAGCCATTCAACGAGTGTTTTCCGCCCTTCGCGCGGCTCTATACTCAGCGGCAACAGGTTCTGCGAGAACCATCCTCGTTCACCAGCGTCTCAACGATAACGAGTGATCTATGAGGTCTTGGCTTTGGTTGTGCGTGTTTGTGTGCTGCGCGTCGGTCGCTCAGGCAGCGGATGAGCCGTTGAATTTCAATCGCGACATTCGACCAATCCTGTCCGAGAACTGCTTCTACTGTCACGGACAGGATGGAAACAAACGGCAGGTGGATCTGCGGCTGGATCTCCGTGATGATGCTCTGAAGCACAAAGCCATCGTTCCGAAAGACGCGGCGGCGAGTTCGCTCATTCGGCGCATTCTGTCTTCAGATCCTGACGAACAGATGCCGCCGCCCAAGTCGAACCGACGTTTATCAGATCAGCAGAAGAAGCTGCTCGAACGCTGGGTGGCCGAAGGGGCTGAGTACTCGGCACATTGGGCGTTTGTGGCTCCGGTCCGGCCGGCTGAACCGACCGTGCAGCGGACCGACTGGTTGCGGAATGCGATTGACCGCTTTGTGCTTGCGAGGCTGGAAGCTGAAAAGCTCGCGCCGTCGCCAGAAGCGGATCGCGTCACTCTCATCAAGCGCCTGTCGATCGACCTGACCGGCCTACCGCCGACGCCTCAGGAGGTGGATGCGTTCGTCGCCGACAAGGATGAAAAGGCTTACGAAAAACTCGTGGATCGTTTGCTGGCCAGCCAGCACTATGGCGAGCGAATGGCTCTGCCGTGGCTGGACGCCGCACGCTACGCGGACAGCAACGGCTTCCAACAGGACGGCGATACGTGGCAATGGATCTGGCGCGACTGGGTCGTGAAGGCTCTGAACGCCGATCTGCCCTTCGATCAATTCACGACCTGGCAACTGGCCGGTGACCTGCTGCCGAACGCCACCGCCGACCAAAAGGTCGCCAGCGGGTTCAATCGCAATCACTTGTTGAATGGCGAAGGCGGCGCGATCCCCGAAGAGCAGCGCTTCGTCAATCTCTTCGATCGCATCGATACCACGGCGACCACATGGCTCGGCCTGACCATGGCGTGTGCTCAATGCCACGACCACAAGTACGACCCGATCACCATGCGGGACTACTACAGTCTGATGGACGCCTTCAATCGCGTGCCTGAGAGCGGCACGCCGCAGTTCTTTTCGTCCAAGGTTCGAGTCGCCGCGCCGTTCCTGGAACTGCCGACCGAAGAGAATAAAACCAAGTTTGCCGAGTTCGAAACGCAGATCGCGGCAGCCGAAGCAGAAGCAAAGCCAGCCGCCGACGCTGCCTATGAAGGTTGGCGCAGTGGATTGTTCGCAGACGGCAAGCCAGCAGAAGGCAAAGGTCTGCCCGAACCTCTGGCTGCCGTGCTACGCAAGCCGGAAGGTCAGCGCAGCGACGCCGAAAAGGGCTCGATCGAACCCGGCCTGCGAAAACATTTCGACGAGAAGGTGCGCTCCACGCTCGCGGCGAAGCTGCCCGTGCTGGGCAAGGCGGAAGGGATTCGCAAGCAGTACGCAGCCTACAAGAATAACAGCATGCCGCGTGTGATGATCATGAGCGACGAGCGGCCGCGCGAGACCGCGATCCTCAGCCGCGGCGAATATCTGCAACCAACGGTGAAAGTCAGCTTTGCCACGCCCGGCTTCCTGCCGCCGCAGCCTGCGGATGCTCCGAAGAATCGGCTGGGACTGGCTCAGTGGCTGATGTCGCCTGAGCATCCGCTGACGGCTCGCGTACAGGTCAATCGCATGTGGCAACACTTCTTCGGTGCTGGCATCGTGAAGACGTCCGAAGACTTCGGCGTGCAGAGCGAATATCCGATTCACGGCCCGCTGCTGGACTGGCTGGCCGTCGAATTCCGCGAACGCGGCTGGAGCATGAAGACTCTGCATAAGCAGATCGTCATGAGCGCCACCTATCGACAATCCAGTCGAGTCAGCGCCGAACTCCGGGCTCGCGACATTGAGAACCGACTCTACGCGCGAGCCAGTCGCTTCCGCATGCCGTCGCTGCTGCTGCGTGATTGGGCCTTGGCCACGTCGGGATTGCTGGATGCACGGCTCGGTGGAGTGCCGGTTTATCCCTATCAACCCGACGATGTTTGGGAAGCGCTCGCCATCACCAAAGAACGCGACTTCACCTACCCCGCGTCGACCGGCAGCGACCTGTATCGCCGCAGCATCTATACGTTCTGGCGACGCACCGTGAACCCGGCCAACATGTTCGACGCCTCCAGCCGTCAGACCTGCCGCGTGCGACTCGCCCCGACCAGCACACCTCTGCATGCGCTGACAACGCTCAACGATCCGACCTGGGTCGAAGCCGCGCGAGTGCTCGCGGAACGCAGCATGAAAGCGGCTGGCGATCTCGATGCACGTTTGAAGTACGCCTTCCGACAAGTCCTCTGCCGAGCTCCCACCGATCATGACATCAAGCTTTTGAACCGCGCCTACGAACGCCAGGTCGCGATCTACCGCTCCAATGCCGACGCTGCCAAAGCGTTGCTCAGCGTGGGAGCGGCCAAACGCGATGAATCACTAGATGCCGCCGAACACGCGGCACTGTCTGCCGTCTGTCTAGCGATCCTCAACTTTGATGAGTCACTCACTCGCGAGTGAACCCTTCAATTCCGTCATTTCATCGAATGAAAGCTCCGTAGTCGCCAATCAGAAGATTGATGGCATGAAGCGACGATTACGATATGTCCTGTTGATCGCTTGCATCATCTTCGTGGGTATCCTGTTGACGGGAACTCGTGGAGGACTCGGGTACTTCTCACCGTATACACTGGAGTACGTCTCACAATCTGAATTCACACTCTTCTGGGGCAGTTGTCCGATCTACCGCTCAGCTGCAAAGAAACATCCCAACGAAGTTCTGGAGTTCATCCAACGAGAAGGATTCGTCTCACCCCAGACACCACAAGCTCAACGGTGGGAGGTTGCCTTCCATTGGAACGAAACCTGGAGAGACGGATACGGATCCCTGTATTACGTTCTCGGTCGCCAGCGAAATGAAGTCATAGAATGGTCGACTGCGGATCGCGAACGTGCGGAAATCTACTGGTCCGAAGGCTTCACGTATCTTCGTTCAGAGCAAGAAACTGACATGATGATTGGAAGAACGATTCTGGAATCGTGCTGGCGATGTGAAAGTGTCGCCGACCTTAAAAAGCAGATCGCCGATATCAAGTTTTTGTTTTCCGCTGATCGTCGCTGACATCAGTTACCAACCCTGACATGATCAAACTGTAACAGCTTGGCTCTGCGGCTTAGCTCATAACAACGTGTACCAACTCACTATGAATCACCTGCAAATCGAAAACATGGCACGTGTCACGCGCCGGCAGTTCTTTGGGTCTACCGCCAGTGGCGTGGGACTCGCGGCGCTGGCTTCGCTGAATGCTCAAACGTCGACCCTGGCCGCTGATAAGGCATTAGCGGGGTTGCCGCATCATGCTCCGAAGGCCAAACGCATCGTGATGCTGTGGCAAGGTGGAGGACCTTCGCACGTCGACCTGTTCGATGAAAAGCCCGTCATGCAGGAAATGAAGGGTAAGGACATTCCAGACTCGGTGCGCGGCACGACGCGGTTGTCGACGATGTCGGCGGGTTATGCCAAGTGGCCGTGTCAGCCCGCGATCAAGCCGCACAAGAAGTACGGGCAGGCGGGCATTGCCATGAGCGAGATGCTGCCCAACGTCGGAGCAATTGCGGATGACATCTGCCTGGTCCGCAGTATGTACACCGAAGCGGTAAATCACGCTCCGGGCGTGACGTTCTTCATGACGGGAGCACAAGTCCCCGGTCGTCCGAGCATGGGTGCGTGGCTGTCGTATGGATTGGGCAGCGACACCGACAACCTGCCGGCCTTCGTCGTGATGACGTCCAGTGACAAGGGCAAGACGTGTGGGCAACTGTTCTTCGATTACTACTGGGGCAGCGGCTTTTTACCGAGTCGTTTTCAAGGCGTGAGGTTCCGCAACACGGGCGACCTCGTCCCCTATCTCGCCAACCCACCGGGAGTCAGTTCTGAAGGTCGTCGTGCGCTGCTGGATGAAATCGCCGCGATGAATGCGGCTCATCTGGCGGACTATGGCGATCCCGAGATTGATACCCGCATCGCGCAATACGAAATGGCCTTCCGCATGCAGTCCAGCGTGCCGGACCTTGTTGACTTCTCAGGAGAGACCAAAGCCACGCTGGAACGCTACGGCTCGGACGTGCTGGTGAAAGGTACCTTCGCCAACAACTGCCTGATCGCGCGGCGGTTGTTGGAACGCGGTGTGCGATTTGTGCAGTTGATGCACTCTGGTTGGGATCAGCACGGCAACCTGTTCACGCAGCTCGAAGCCCAATGCAAAGACACCGAAGGCCCTTCAGCGGCGCTGGTGCGAGACCTCAAAGAACGTGGTCTACTGGAGGATACGCTTGTCGTCTGGGGTGGCGAGTTCGGTCGCACGCCGTTTGGTCAGGGCGATCCGACCAACCCGAAAGGCCGCGATCACTTTGGGCGAGCCTACAGCTGGTGGCTGGCTGGTGGGGGCATCAAGAAGGGTTCTGTGTACGGAGCTACGGACGACTTCGGCTGGAACATCACCGAGAACCCCGTGCATGTGCATGACATGCAGGCCACGCTGCTGCACCTCTGCGGCATCGATCACACGCGTCTGACCTTCCGCTATCAGGGCCGCCAGTACCGCCTGACCGACGTTCACGGCGACGTCGTGAAAGGCATCCTGTCGTAGCTACGGTGTGCGATCGCAGAATACAGCAGGAGACAGTAGTGTCGGTTCAAGGCGCAAACTTGTGAACCGCCGCGTCAAACTGTACTGCCTGAGGAGTTTCTCGGAGTCAGTCATCAGGAACTGGTGTCGCGGGGTGAGACCACGATTTTCTGAATCCTGAGGTGATTTCGAATTGAGTTTGGTCGACGCGCTGATGAGCATGGCAGTGCCATGATCTACCTCTGCGGCGACCCACTCCCTCACACGGGCCTGACGTATTTAGCATTCCGGCTGGCGTTTCAAGACACGCTGGAGCGCATCGTCTTGTCTCAGCAAATCGAAGACAGCAACGACTGCTTCGGCTACCTGACCGAAGTGCCGTTCCTGAAGGGCGTGCCGCCGCACGTGCAGATCGACCTGCTGGCAGACACCTGGTCGCGGCATACATCCCGTCGACATATTGAAGGCTCGCTGGTTGACGAGAGTGTCATCTATGCCGTCTGCGAAACCGCGGCAAGAATTGCCGAGGACGATCCGACGATTGTCACTCATGCGATACTCACCGGTCCGCTGCAGACCACCGTTCCGGTCGATCACTTTCTGTCAGGCGAATTCCGCAATCTGCATCTGAAGATGGCGAACGAGGGCGACTTCCTGCTGCTCAGCCAGTTTGAGGACGTTCCTCCTGACGAAGCCACGGAGTTCAAGCAGCAGTACCGGCTGGATGGCACTCGAGCCGAAGCCATGTTCGATGTGCTCGGCCAATGGGGCATTGCACCTAACTTCGGCAACCGCATTAGCGGGCTCATTACGGAGCGGGAACTGGTCCGAGCCAGCTACGTTCTGGGTTGTGCTCTGCGCAGCACCAGCCGCCCGCAAGGTGAATAGGCTCCCGCGCGGCGGGCGTCATCGTTCTTATCTATAAGTGCGGCAAGGTTTAAGAACGTGCGGTTGGCGGCCCCGAAAACCGCCGTTGACCGTCTCTTTTGAGCTGCCGTAGAACTCCGTGTGACGCGGCGGTGCGGACGCACCACTTGCGCGCGGGCTTCGTTTTGGTTCCCAGGGAAGGGACAGGTTTCATGGCATTACAATCAACCGCAGCAGCGAACTCTCCAGAAGCCAGCCAGTGGATCGATCGGCTGCGCGCGACCAAGCTTCCGAACGGCACGCCCGTCTGGGAAATCAATCGGCACGAGACCGAGTTCCTGTACTCAGAAATCTTCGAGCAGGACCTTTACTACCGTCGCGGCATGCAGTTGCCTGCGGGAGCGGTGGTGTTCGATGTCGGTGCCAACATCGGCATGTTCTCTTTGCGAACCCGGCAAGTTTGCGCGGATGCAACGATCTTCGCGTTCGAGCCTTCACCGATCGCTGCAGAAGCCTTGCGACGCAACACGCAGACCACGCTCGGCAAGACGCACGTTTATGAATGCGGAGCATCGTCCAGCAACGGGTCGAGCGTACTGACGTTCTATCCGGGGTATTCGATTCTGTCCGGCTTCCATGCACACACGGCCGAAGACTTTCAGGTGTTGAAGGCCAGCATCCGCGATGAAGCTGAACGGCGCGGAATGTCCAAGTGGCTGTCCGATGCGTCGATCGAACGACTCGCTCAGCAGAAGCTCGGTCAACCGCTGCGCCTGGCCTGTGCGATGCGCACGCTGTCGTCGGTGATCAACGAACATCATCTAACCTGCATCGATCTGCTGAAGGTCGATGCCGAACGCTGCGAACTGGAAATCCTCAACGGCATTCAGAAGCACCATTGGCCGCTGATTCAGCAGGTCGTCATGGAAGTGCACGATCATGAAGGCGACGTGCTGCGCGACATCCTGCAAATTCTGGATCATGCCGGTTTCAACGTGACGTTCGAGCAACAGGCGGTCGGTTCTGAAGCCGGTTTGTTCGACGTATATGCCAGTCGGTGATTGATGGTCGGGCACGGTCACGGGCGGTGTTGATGTCACGCCCTGACTCGCTGCTCATCGTTCCTCGTAAACCCGGTTCGTTTGATGTCTTCGACGCCCGAAAATCCCGCAATTCAGCCGCGACCGAAGACTCGCATTGTCGAGTTTGATGGCAGTCGCGGCGCGTGGTTTCGGCCGCTGGTTAACCTGCTCGAACCGTATCACGGGCTGAGCTATCCCGACTTCGTCGATTACTACTACTGCGATGCGCCGAGCTGCCGCTTGAATCTGCTGGTCGATGAGACCGATCAGATTTTGGGTGTGCTCGGTCATGAGGTCGTGCCGTTTGATGTGCCGGGTCGGCGGATAAAGCTGGGCTTCGGTTCCAACTTTCGAGCCTTTCAACCCGGTGCTGGCGGCATCCTCTTCCTGAACTGGCTGAAGCAGTGTCAGTACGGCCTGATCTTCGGCGGCAGCCCGGACACACATCGGCTGCTCGATCCGAAGCGCTGGACGACTTACCCCGGCGTGCGCCAGTTCGAACTCAATTCACCTTACGCCGAGAACCCCAGCGATGTCTGGTGGCGTGCGGCGGCAAAGAATCTGTTGTTGTGGTCACCGGCTCGCCAACGAGTAGATCAGTTGGCGGCTACTCACTCCGACCGCGCGATCACGGTAGTCGAAGAAACCGGTTTCACACCGGACTTATTGCCAACGACGTCGCCATTCGCGTTTCGCCTGGCTGCGGACTGCGACTGGTTGAACTGGCGCTACAACACACAGATCGACTTCGTCCGCTACCGGCTGTTCCGCATCCTGCGCGGTGCGGACACCGCGGGCTATGTGGTGCTTAACGAACAACGACAACGCGTGCTGGTCGCTCACGCCGACGCGGATGACTCAATGACACTCGCACGTGGCATCATGGCGGCAATTGCGGTGAGTTCCTCTGGTTCGCGCCGTCGACAGGGAGTCATCGTGACCGCCGCTGATGACACATTGCGGCAAGTGCTGGAACAGATCGGATTCAAAGAACGCCCCAACGCTCGCCCGTTCGTCATCGGCAGCCTGCTGCGTAAACCGGACTGGTCTGAAGACACATCACACTGGCTGGTCAACTTCGACTGGTGCGACAATGGATTGAGGCCCCCGTTCTTAGGCCAGCAATCGGCTCTCCCGATGAAACGTGTTGCCTGAGTCGGTGCGAAAGGATGCCACCTTGAAGTTGATTGAAGCACTGAAACTTGTGAATGAGCGACTGAAGGATCTGTCCGCGCAGCATCTATTTGTGCTGGCGTGTGGCTTCACGCCATTACATCTGAAGACGTTTCTCGGCGGAGAACTCGCGCAACGAATCTCGGGTGGTGCGGTGCTAGTGGATGTCGGGCTGTTCGGCGACCTGCTGGGCACGCTGCGTAAGGTTCGCGACGCGGGAGACACCGGTCCCAGTGGCGCGGCTGTGGTCTTGGAATGGTCCGATCTCGATCCTCGACTTGGCTGGCGCACGACGCACGGTTGGCGCCCTGATCGGCACGCCGACATTCTGGATTCTGTAACACGCCGACTGGATGAACTGGCCAAAGAAGTTTTAGCCGTGGCCGAAGCTCGCTCGGTGGCCGTCTCATTGCCGACGTTGCCCTTGCCGCCCCTCTTCAAGAGCCCAACAGCAACGGGCGATGCGATCGCCTGGAACCTGCGAGTTCGCGTGCAACAGTTCGCTGCGACCATCGCCGCCGCATCGCGTTGTCGAGTCATCGATTCGCAATGGCTGGATACGGAATCACCGCTGGCCGCGCGACATGATGCCGCTTCAGATTTGCGTTCCGGCTATCCGTATCAGATGGAACACGCCGCGAAGCTGGCCCAAGGCTTAGCTGCCTTGCTGAAACCAGCAGCTGCGAAGAAGGGCATCATCACAGACCTCGACAACACGCTCTGGCACGGCATCATCGGCGAGGATGGTGTCGCCAACGTTGCGTGGGATCTGGACCATCATGCGCTGGGTCACGGGCTCTATCAGGAACAACTGGCGGCGCTCGCGGATCTCGGTGTCTTGATCGCTGTTGCCAGCAAAAACGACGCGAAGATTGCGACTCAAGGTTTGGCACGAACCGACCTCGTCGTGCCGACCGATAAGTTGTTTCCAGTCGAAGCCAACTGGGGACCAAAGTCGGAATCCATTCGACGCATCCTCACCGCCTGGAACATTCATCCCGATGCAGTGGTCTTCGTTGACGACAGTCCGACGGAACTCGCCGAAGTGGCTAGTGCCTTTCCGCAGATCACTACCAAACAATTTCCGACCGGCAACGAAGCGGCCATTGTGCAGTTGTTGAACGAGCTGCGAGGCCTGTTCGGCAAAACTCAAGTTACAGAAGAAGACAAGCTGCGAGTTGCGAGCCTCAAAGCCAATCAGCAGCTCGAGGCGGCTGAAGCCAACCCCGATGAGTTCCTGTCGCAGGCTCAAGCGACGATCACTCTGGAATGGAATCAGCCCGACACTCGGATGTTTGAACTGCTCAACAAGACAAACCAGTTCAACCTCAACGGTCGTCGCATTGATGAGACAAGCTGGTCAACTCGACTCGCCGATCCGCAGACCTTCGTGCTCAGCGTGAGCTACGCCGACAAGTACGCACCGCTCGGCAAGATTGCCGCCGTTGTTGGTAAGCGGATCGACTCAAAAACCGCACGCATCGACGCCTGGGTGCTGAGCTGCCGCGCGTTCTCACGACGCATTGAACACACGACCGTGAAAGCGCTGTTCGACCGCCTCAGTTGTGACACTTTGCAGTTCGACTTCGCGGCCACCGATCGCAACGGACCGCTGCAGGAGACTCTGCAACAACTCTGCGGCGCTGCCCCCAGCGGCAGCGCGACACTTCATAAATCACAGTTCGCCTGGAACTGCCCTCAACTCTTTTCTCAGGTCATCAATCATGAGCAGCCCTCTGCAAACGCAGCTTGAAGAAGTTTTTTCCGTTGTCTTCCCGGACGTTTCCACCAGCGAGTTCGCAGGCGCGGCGATGGGTTCACTGCCAGCGTGGGATTCATTGGCCACGCTGACGCTGGCTGCTGTCATTGAAGAGTCCTTCGGAGTGCAAATTGCTCCAGACGACCTGCCAGCGCTGGTCTCGTTCTCGGCGATTCAACAGTACCTGACTGGCCAGACTCGCGCTGCGGCCTGAAGCGGCGCGGGCAGGAGTTCACGATGCGACCGGCATTTCTTATCACGATCGATACGGAAGGCGACAACCTGTGGGCGTGTCCGCGTGAGATCACGACGGAGAACGCCAAGTACCTGCCGCGCTTCCAGCAGCTCTGTGAGCGCTACGGGTTCAAACCCACGTGGCTTACGAACTGGGAAATGGTCACGTGCCCGGTCTATCGCGACTTCGCTAAAGACTGCTTACAGCGTGGGACCGCCGAGATCGGCATGCACCTGCATGCCTGGAACAACCCGCCTATTGTCCCGCTGACGACGGACGACTATCGCCTGCATCCGTACCTGATTCAGTTCAGCGAAGACGTGATGCGCGACAAGATCGCCGTGATGACGCATCAACTCGAAGACGCCTTCGGGGTGAAGATGCTGAGCCATCGAGCAGGTCGCTGGGCCTTCAACGAAACCTATGCGCGGCTGCTCGTCGAGTTCGGTTATCAGGTGGATTGTTCTGTCTCGCCGCACATTCGCTGGCAGCATGAGGACCCTCAGCATCCGGACGTTGTGGACTACCGGCGCTTTCCGGAGCAGGCGTATTGGCTCGACCCGCAAGACATTTCACGTCCGACTCCGGCAGGCTGCTCTCAACCGACGTTGCTGGAGCTACCCGTCACGATCCGTGAGCGACCGCGCACCGGGCTGCTGAAAGCGGCCGAGCTTTTCAGCAACCTGCATTCGTTCCCGCGGAAGGTCCTCAACCATCTCGCACCGACGACGTTCTGGCTGCGTCCAGACGGCCGCAACGATCGCCAGTTGCTTCACACCGTGCGCGACGCTCTGCAGGCCGGGCACGACTATGTGGAGTTCATGCTGCATTCGTCCGAGTTCATGCCCGGTTGCAGTCCGCGTTTTCCGACAGCAAATCACATTGAACGCCTCTACGACGACATGGAAGCTCTGTTCTCAGAAGCCTCAAAACTCTGCGACGGCCTCACACTGGCCGAGTACGCCGAACGCTTCGCTCAAATCCTGCCCCTGAAGTCCGCCGCCTGAACGCTGTCCGGCATGCGATAGGCCGCTACACAGAGCATCTGCAACGTCGGATCACTGAAGTTCGCTGGCCAAAGGGATTACCATATGGGCTCGCGCTCTGGCCGCTGCTGCCATCAGCACCATGCCGGCGCGCCGGTTTACCCCTACAGGCCTTCATCAAGCAATCACACTATGTCCGCCGACTGCACGGTTCATGTCTCCCTTCAAGATCGCAGCTACGACATTCTCATCACCAGCGGCACACTGAATTCCGTTGGCGAACAGATCACTCGCTGGTTCCGTGCAAAGTACCCTAGCCATTCGGGAACTCTGCAGGCGTTACTGGTTACCGATGAGAATGTGTCGAGCCACGCGGAGACGGTGCAGGACAGCCTGAATCAAGGCGGCTGGTCCACAGACCGCGTGGACTTGCCGGCGGGCGAACCGACGAAGTCACTGGAATCACTGTCGAGCCTCTACGACCGCATGATTCAGAACAACGCCGGGCGTCACACCCTGGTCGTTGGTGTAGGCGGTGGCGTGATTGGAGACCTCGCCGGCTTCCTGGCGGCAACTTACACCCGCGGCGTGCCCTTCGTGCAGGTACCGACGACTCTGCTGGC
Organism: uncultured Planctomycetaceae bacterium; assembly: GCA_964386705.1. GTDB lineage: Bacteria > Planctomycetota > Planctomycetia > Planctomycetales > Planctomycetaceae > AM-0621. Next base: position 31,708 of record CAYLTY010000014.1, on the reverse strand, counting down.
AGATGTTGATAGCTCTGTCGGTGGCAAGGTCGGTATCAATCACCCTGCCGCGAAAAACATGATCGGTGCCTTCCATCAGCCGCTCGGTGTCTTCATTGATACCGATGTCCTGAAGACACTGCCCGATCGCGAGTATCGCGCGGGCCTGGCTGAAGTTGTGAAATACGGCGTGATTCTGGATGCGCAATTCTTCGAGTATCTCGAAGGCTCCGTGGAAAAGATTAATCGTCGAGATCCCGAAGCATTGCGGCACATCATCACGCGCAGCTGCGAGCTCAAGGCGATGGTCGTTGAAGGCGACGAGTATGAACGCACTGGCTTACGCGCCGTTCTAAACTACGGACACACTTTCGGACACGCCTTCGAAGCATTATCAGGCTATGGCCAACTGCTCCACGGTGAGGCCGTCTCCATCGGCATGCTCTGCGCCAGCCGCCTGGCCGAACGCTTAGGCCGCATCGATCACTCAGTCACAGAACGGCAACTGGCGTTGCTGAAAGCGTTCCATCTGCCAACAGATCTGCCGCCGACCGAAGCCATCACCCCGGAAGCGGTGCTCGACAAGATGCGCCTCGACAAAAAGACGGTGGGCAATCACATCCGCTTCGTGCTGCCCACACGCATGGGCCATGTAGAAGTCGTCAAAGACGTGCCTCTGGCCGACGCTCTGACTGCGCTACCGCCGTTGGCAGCCCGCTAGGAAACCGTCACAGTCGGGGGATCCACGTCGTAGCACACCGTAGTGTGCTCGACGAGGAAATTCAGCACAGCTGATTAGTTACAAACCATTGAGATATGCGTTGCCGCGAGTCCCCGTTTCTGCAGCCTGGACTTGGGCCGCGGGCGCGCCATCTTGTAGAGGTTGGAATCGTAATTCTCTTCCGTTAACAACCGTTGGAGCCGCTTTTTCGGCGTTGAACGCTCGCAGTGCTACGACAAACATGAATCGGTGGTCGTCTCCGCTATCCGTAGCGCCTGGCGTTGTGCGAAAGACCTCGCGCGAGCCGAACTGATATTCGAGACCAAACGCCACGTTATTATTCGGAGACGCAATCAGGTTTGCCCAGGCTTGGTGTATCTCGCGGTTGGTCATGTCGGGCACCAATGCCGTTTCATCAAGAAAAGCACAGCCATAAGCGGCGTTCGCAGCAAGCTCCCAACCATTCTGCATCAGGATTTCGTGCCGATAGCCAATATAGGCACCGAAAGAGCCAAGTGAGCTTATGCCCGTCGTTGCGGTTTGTGTTGAAGCTGCGATGCCAATTCCCTGGATGTAGTTACCCAGTCCATCACCGCCAGCCGCACCCGCATAGAAGCTCCCGCGAGTGCAGTCGTCGAAATGAATTACTTCACGAACGACCGCTGCTAGTCCCCAACCAGTGGTGAAATATTCGTCAGTGTTCCCTGCATTCTGGTAACCCAGGCTGCGAACGATGGAGGACACAGCGAAGTTGTCATGACTCTCGCCTTCTCTGCGGTAAGCCAGTCGAGCTGAGAACGCTGGCCAGCGTGTCAACTGCTGAGTCCCGAGCGTGAAGTCTGAATTGTCCGGTTCTTCAACGGCGGCTGCCAAGGCCATGGTATTCGAGAGCGCATATTGCAGACGAAGCTGCCGTACATTTTCGGTTCTGCCCGAGGTGCCTGTCAGCATGGTGCCTTGTGAGATCGTCGCAGGCGCCAAACCATTGATCGAGAATAGGGAGTAGGTCTTGCCGACGAGCAGAGACAGGCTGTCCTTGTCCCAATAGCGAGCGTAGAGATGCGCGGCGTTCAGATCACGATCCTGCTGGAACGTGTTACCTTCGATGTAGAATTGCCCCTGCCCACTTCCCAAGTCCATGATTTGAGTATCCAGCAGCATGGTCAGCGGCACATCTGCGATACCGTCGCTGCCGGAGAAAGTAGTTTGACCGGCCTTGATATCGTCACCCAAAGCGACTTTATCCGCCGAGAATTTCAGAGGTGCAACGCCCGTGTCGTAGGCGATCCCAAACGATGGCGAAGCGTTGAAGCGAGTGAGTAGATCCTTGGAAGGTTCTTCAGACAGACCAATGCCTTCCAGCGCATAAGCATGTCCCAGGCGAATCGCCTGCGGATTGCTGGGAGCATGAAACAGGTCATTGGAGAAGGTAGGCGCCGGCAGGAGGAACTCTGTACGTGCGATGGTAGCGTTGCCGGTCGTCATGAAGCGGGGATCAAAAAAACCAGAAGTGTCTGCGCCCCCTTCGGCTGGGGCCATCAGAGCCGCACGGCCAGTCGGGTTGGCCCGGTAGAACCTGTAGGTTCTATCTCCGTATCGAATGGTGTCACCGGCGTCTTGTGCGAGCGCGAGTCCTGAGGTTGCAACGGCGAATCCTGCTACCAGAGTTGTGAACAGTCGAGACATTTCAAGAGCCCTCCTTGGCATAGAAAATCCCGCAATCGAACATGTTTACGCGAACATGCATTGGGGATTCGACATAGGTGCCAATTGATCATGCGTGGAAATTCAGCTCTACCCACCACTGCATTCCGAATTAACCACAAAGCCAGAAAACTCTACGCGGCTCACCCAAAATGACGCCGCGTGTACGCTTCGCCCGTAACCTCGAAGTCTTAAATCGCAGCTATTCACTCAGATCGAGATGTTGGATTCAGCTTCAAGGTGTAGCCGTCAAATAAAAACGCGAACCGCCTCCCTTGCAGGGCGCGACTCGCGTTAGGGACTTCAAGGTGAAAACTACGTGTTACTTCAGCACGACTTCGCGGGCGAAGTTGCGGGCGGCTTTGAAGGCGTGTCGCAGCGTGTAGATGCGTGTCTCAACTTGTTCCTCTGAGAAATACTTACCGGGCTCGCTGGGAGGTAACCCGGCCAGAGCCAGCGTCAGCGGCATCAGGTCCAGTAGTTCGCGATATCGACGTTGCTGCTCTTGAGGATCGGACATGAAAGGCTCCTTCGGGGTCTAACGGCGCTGCATCATCTTCTTGAGCACTTCAGCAGCGGGGTTCGGCGGCGGTGGCTTGGGAGCATCGCCGGGCTTCTGTTCCTGGGCAACCGGCGCTTTGTAGCCTGTCTCTTCCGGCGGCGGCAGTTGCACGGGCAAGGTATCGGCAGCCTTCGGAGCAGCGGCGTCTTCAACAGCTTCCGGCTGAGCCATCTGTTGCGGAGCAGCCATACCCGGCATCATCTGCTGCGGGTAACCATAGGCCTGCTGAGGATATCCTTGTTGAGGATACTGCATGCCATATGGCATCTGAGGCATGCCGTATCCGGGCTGCTGGGGCATGCCATAGCCTGTGGGATAAGCCTGCTGCTGAGGCATTCCATACGGATAGCCCATCTGCGGCTGCATCGGCATGCCATAACCCGGATAAGCCTGCGGCTGACCATAAGGATACGCGCCCATGGCTGCGGCTTGAGCGGCCTGCATCGCAGCGAGGTCGTAACCGGTCGGCATCTGTTGCTGTGCCTGCTGAGCGGCCAACATTGGATCATACGCCGGTGCTGCAGCTGGAGCAGCGGCGTCCGGTGGTGCCACTTGAGTTTCTGCAGGAGGCAATGTCGCTGTATCGGGCTCACTGAGCGGATCAGGCGTTGAAGCCAGTTCGTTCGCTGGTGCGGCAGCGCCACTGGGGAGTTCCGAGCGTGACATCACCAGGGTGTCGGACTTCGAGAACATCGCGGTTTCTTCCACCGGAGCGACATCGGGAAGTCCGAACTCGGCGATGGAGAACTCTGAACCGGTGCTGCTGGGTGCGGCAGACACCGCTGCGACCGTCGGAGCTCCCTTGCGAGCAACGATTTCAAATTCGAGGCTGCCGATTCGCAGGCGATCGCCGTTGTTGGCTTCGCGCAAGCCAACCAGCCGCACATTGTTCAGGAAGGTACCGTTAGAACTGCCCAGATCACGGACATGCACGGTGAAGTCATCAACGGTAATGACGCAGTGATGGCGACTGACGGAATCACTGTTCGGGCGCAGATGGCAGTCTTGCTCGCGGCCAATCAAGAACTTCTTCGTGGCAAGCGGAATGAGCTTTCCGTCTTGTTTGCCACCCAGCACTTTTAACGCAGCATTGAGCATTGAAGCGGACTTTCCAGTAAAAATCTGCCCGTGCGCAGATTACCCACCCGGTGGTGCGGCGTGAATCTCGCTCACCATCTGCTTGGCTGCAGGATCAACTTTCCGAATCGCATTCTGTGGAGTTGCCGCAGAAGGGAACGTGGAATGCGGCCAAAAAGACGTGAGTGACACCGCGCGAAAGGTGTTACTGCTACGCTATCACTGGCAAAATAGGCTGTCAACGAGCAAGAAAAAGGTATTGCGGACGTCCGTCCAAGTTAACACGCTCAGTCGTCCGCGGCGGCCTGAACGACTTTTCAAAGATCACATCATGAACATTCCAACCGATAGTCCTGCCCGGGGCGGCGAGCCTGCACCGCGTCACGTGCCTCCCCTGCTACTGCTGACCTTCGCGGTTCTGGCGGGATCGGCCGTTCTCATCGGAGCGATAACGGTACTGGGGCGACTTGATCCTCCACCTTCATTATTCAACCTGCCGACAGTCGCGGAAGCCACAATGCCGGATGGAACGATTCTGGCCGTGCACGCGATTCGCGAGGGAGGAACTTCACACGATTTACATTTCGAACTGCCCACCAGTGGTGGCCTGTTTGGCGTTGGCAGACACAGCCAGGTCGCGTCATTTCATCCGCACAACTCACGCGTCTCGATCTGGATGACCCGTCGCCACGCGAAGACTGGAAAGTCACTCGATTTCGATTGGTGGAAGAAAAGCACCATTACGGACATGCACGGCGAAGAGCGCCAGGACGTGTCCCCGCAACGCGGCATCTATTCGGGCTGGGGACAAAGCTCTTCCAGCGGAAGCCGCCCGTTCCCACTGGATACGTCGGTGGACCACCAGGGGCTGCCCCGGCTGATTCTTGTGGCCAGCGGCTTTCTGGGATTCCGCGCTGGCAAGACCTTCAAGCTGAAGGTCTACAACACCTCGGACGAAGTCGTCGCCGAATTCGATCTCCCCAATCCCGTGACGACACCTATCCCGGAATGGACTCCAGAATCTTTGCCGGTCACCAAATCCGATGGTGACCTGTCCATCACGCTCAAGAAGCTGACCATTCGGGAACATCGCTACAACAGTGGCGAACAAGAGCAGGTCAGTTGGAATCTGATTCCCGAAATCTCATACGAACAAGGCGGCCAGTCGACGACGCACTGGTATGCCAGCCTGTCTCTGTTCGACGCGCTGGGCAATCCGAACCTCAGCTGGAGCGGAAACATCTCCAAGCATGAATCTGCCTGGAAAGTGCGTGCCACGTGCTACCGCAACCAATCCGCTCCTTTCGCCCCCAATGAGATCATCGAGTCGGACTGGATCGATGTGCCCGCGAAGGATCAATCCGCCGCGCTAGGTATCAATGTGAAGAACGCCGCCCACAGCTATGAGTTGATTCGGGCTCTCGGCCCGGGTGAAGTCACGGTGACCGAGACCGTCGGCAGCGGAACCGGGAACTACAGCTCGAACGGCCACCTCGACGACAACAAGTATTACGAGCTCAGCTTCAAGTCACTCGGGGGAACGGCCGCATCCATGACCGTGAAGTCTGAATGGCCGAGCGTGATGCTGCGTGGGCTGAAATGGGAAGAGAATCAGAACATCACGCACGAAGTGTTCGATGAAGCCAGCAACGCAGTGAAGCATTCACCGGGCAACCAATTCTCCAACTATTACCTCATCTTCTTCAAACCGGCTCCGGACCTGAAACGCGTGAAGCTGAAAACGCGGATCCAGCAGGCTCGAGTCGTCGAGTTCCTCGTTTCTCCCAAGGACATTCAGTTCACGGAATCGAAGTAGTGGAGCTTCGACGTTCGGCTGAAACGCACCTGGCATCCATCAAATTGTTAAGACTGGCGAAAGTCGTCCGGAACAGTGGAGATGTTCGCTATCCCTCAGGAAGATTCCGCTCGCTCGAATCCGAACACTCGGATCTCTTCACGTCACGCTCGTCATCGAACTACCCGACTCGCTGTTGAAACGACCTTATGAGCAACCCCGATTCTAATTTCTTCAACCGCGAACTGAGTTGGCTGGAGTTCAATCAACGAGTGCTCGACGAAGCTCGCGACAGCAGCATTCCGTCGCTGGAACGGCTTAAGTTCCTGGCCATCACCGCGTCCAATCTGGACGAGTTCTTCATGGTGCGCGTCGGCGGCCTGCAATTACTGGACGAGGCCGGCAGTAAGTCACTGGACCCGTCCGGGATGACGCCCACACAGCAGCTTGTGGCGATCAGCGAACGCACGCACCGACTGGTTGCAGATCAATACGAGTGCTACCTGAAGGAACTCGAACCGATCCTCGTCGCAGCCGGATTGCAGCACCTCAAGAGCAACAAGCTCACGGCGCCGCAGGCCCACTTCATCCAGCAGGTCTTCACCGACGAGATCTTCTCCACACTGGCACCCATCGCGGTGCAGGACGGTGAAGAGTTCCCGTTGATGATGAACCGCTCCATGAGCGTGTGCGTGCGGCTGGAACGTAAAGCCGTTGATGACCCGGACGTCATTGAAACGCGTTACGCCCTGATTCCGTTTGGTCGTCTGCGCACGCGTTTCGTCGCCCTTCCCGCAACTGGCAGCTATTCGTATTTGCTGTTGGAAGAAATCGTTGAGCACAGTATCCGTCAGTTCTTTCCAACCGAGAAAGTGCTCGAGTGCGCCACGTTCCGTGTCACGCGCAATGCAGACATGGCCATCCGAGAAGATCAGGCGGCTGACCTGCTGGTTGAGATGCAGCAGCTGATCTCCGCCCGACGCGCCAGCGACTGCGTGCGACTGGAGGTCGCCAGTTCTGCTTCCGATGAACTGGTCAGCTTCCTGCAGCGATCACTCGAAGTTCACGATCGCGATGTCTATCGGGTGCCCGGGCCAGTTGATCTTTCTGCGTTCATGCAACTCACCGATCACGGCACCGGTGCCGAACATCGATATGACAACTGGCCACCGCTGCATTCGCCGCTGGTTGATCCACAGGAAGACATCTTCGCGGCCATCTCTCGACGGGACATCGTGCTCTATCACCCGTATGAGAGGTTTGATCCCGTCGTCCGGCTGATTGAAGAAGCGGCTAAGGACCCGGACGTCATCGCGATCAAGCAGACGCTCTATCGCACCAGTCGCATCAGCCCAATCGTCGCGGCACTCGCGCGAGCTGCTTCCAGTGGCAAGCACGTGACGGTCATCGTGGAACTGAAAGCGCGCTTCGATGAGGAACGTAACATCGAATGGGCGCGATCACTCGAACACGCGGGCGTGCAGGTCTTCTACGGCGTTAAAGGACTCAAGACGCACGCCAAGATCTGCATTGTCGTGCGTCGTGAACCGCAGGGCATTCAGCGCTACGTGCATTTCGGAACCGGCAACTACAACGAACAGACGTCCCGCATTTACAGCGACGTCAGTCTGCTGACCTGCGACGAATCGCTCGGTCAGGACGCGGTTGCATTCTTCAATGCCGTAACTGGCTATTCGCAGCCGCAGACGTTCCGTCGCATCGCTGCCGCGCCGTTCGGTCTGCGTGACCGCATCATCGAAATGATTGAGGCCGAGATCCAATACAAGAAGCAGCGCCAACGCGCTGAGATCACCTGCAAGCTGAACTCGCTGGTTGATCCCGAGATCATCGAACTGCTCTACAAAGCGTCGCAGGCCGGTGTGAAAGTGCGACTGAATATCCGCGGCACCTGTTGCCTGCGGCCGGGACTGCCGGGACTCAGTGAGAACATTGAAGTATTCAGCATCGTGGACCGCTTCCTGGAGCACGCCCGCGTTCTGTACTTCCTGCATGGAGGCGACCGGCGAGTCTTCATCTCCAGCGCCGACTGGATGCCGCGCAATCTCGACCGCCGTGTGGAGCTGCTGGTGCCGGTAGACGACGGCCCCTCACGCGACCGCCTCATCACCATTATGGACAGCTACTTCAAGGACCGCGTCAAAGGCCGCGTCCTGCAGCCCGACGGAAAGTACAAACCCCTGCAGAAGCGAAGCAGCAACAAGCTCCGCGCTCAGGAATGGCTCTATCAGGAAACCTGCCGCTACGTCGAACTTGCCGAGGAGTCACGTAAGACCGTCTTTGAACCGTATCGCGCTCCGGGCAATGAATAGCCTGCTGGTTGTTCCGTCATGAAGTCATGAGGCGGCATTCAGCGCAGCTCGGGAGGGCGAGGCCACTGCCGAGCCGAGGTTGCACGGAACGTGCCTACTCGGAGCCAACAGGAAGGCATTTGCTTTCTGACGAAACCGGTGCAGGCTTTGAACCAACGCTGTTGTTATCATTGGAGGCCAATGTGCTGGCACAGATGACAACCGCCGTCGCTCCGCTCTTCGCCAATAACATCCTCGCAGACCCTTTGCCGCGACTATGGCCAACAGTTTTCATATTGAACTCGCCCAGCAGGGCAAAGCCGCTCTAGCCAAATGGCGACAAGCCAACCCCGAAGAAGTCGTTGATCTGTCGAACGCCAAGCTGTGCGATATCAACCTGCGGGGCGCCAATCTGAAACGCGCGGAACTCACTGGCGCAGACTTGCGCGGAGCGGATCTCGTGGGCACCCTGTTCTCAGAGGCGGACCTCACGCGAGCCGACTTGCGAGGCTCCAAGCTGGTGAAGGCGGACTTCTATGCCGCGAAACTTTTTCGCGCTACCCTCGCCGAATCTGATTGCAGCGGCGCCTACTTCCGTCGCGCAGAGATGTCTCAGTGCGATCTCAGCTCGGTCGATCTGACGAAAGCGGACCTCGTAGAAGTCCATCTGCCGAATGGCGTGCTGAAGGATTCCGTGTTGATTGGCGCAGACCTCACGCGGGCGGTGCTGCACGACGTCGACATACGTGGCGCAACGTTCGGCTGGACATCATTCGGGTCGCTCGATCTGTCGCGCGTGTTCGGTCTCGACCAGTGCCGGCACATCGGCCCCAGCGTCTTGAGCTTTGATACGGCACGACGCTCTTACGAGAAACTTGATACCGCATTCCTGCGAGCCTGCGGGGTCAGTGAAGGTATCATGCATCATTGGAAATCACTGTTCGGCCATCCGGCAGAACGGGTTTCCTGCTTCATTCGTTATGCACCCGACGACGCCACGTTCGCCGAACCTCTCTACGAAGCCTCGCAAGCCAAAGGGCTGCGCTGCTGGCTCGATGAGATGCCTTCCAGCGGCCCCGCACGTCGCGGGCATCTGACACCGACGGCGTACGAAACCGACGAGCGTGTGCTGTTATGCGTTTCGAAAGCGTCGCTCTCCAGCCCGTGGATGACTGAGGAACTGGAACGCATCTTCGAGCGCGAGAAACGCCTGAAAGTCGAAACCGGTCGCGACGTACGACTGCTGTACCCGTTGAATCTGGATGGCTTTCTCTTCAGCGGAAGCTGGAAGAACAAGCATGAGAAGCTGATTGCGAAGCTGGCCGTCGACTTTGTCGGCTGGCGCCGCAACAACGCCAAGCTCGACCAGGAAGTCACCAAGCTGCTCGCACTGCTACTCACCGAAAAGAAGTAAACAGATTCCGGAAAACGGCGCCGATGCACGACCGTCCCACACAATAGTCATTGCTCCCCTCTCCCCGGATTCCGGGGAGTGAGGGTGAGAGGCGATCGCTCTCTTCCGTCCTTGATTGCGGTGAGGCTCGCTCATCCGCCGCTCTACTGGCCGCCATCGCCGGGGATAGGCCAGTTCATACCCGCGGTGAACCCACCATCCACGCGCATCACCTGGCCGGTCATGAACGCTGCCGCGTCCGACGCCAGAAACACCGCAGCACCTACCAGGTCCTCGGGTTTGCCCAGCCGTCCTAGCGGAGTATTCCAATTTCCCCACTCCTGCATCTTCGGATCTGACCAGAGCTTCTTGGTAAGGTCTGTGAGAATGAAGCCAGGAGCGATCGTATTCACTCGCACGCCCTTCGGTCCCCACTCCATCGCCAGTGCGCGAGTCATCATCAACACACCGGCTTTGGACACCGCGTAGGGCACCACGTTCTTCACGGGCGCATATGTATTTAGTGAATCCACATTGATAATTGACCCATGTCCCTGAGCGATCATTCGCTTGCCCACTTCCTGAGCCACGAAGAACGCTCCGCGCAGGTTGATATCCACCACGAAGTCGTATTGCTCAGGGGTAAACTTCACCGTCGGCTGCCGGATGTTGACTCCCGCAACGCTCAGCAGCACGTCGATACGCCCGTGCTTCTCATACACTTGGGCGACCGCCCGTTGAATGTCTTCTGGCTGGGAGACGTCCAACACCACAGTATCAACGGGGTTCTCAGCGGTTCCGATCTCAGCAGCGGTCTTGGCCAGCGAGTCCGCTTCACGACTCGCGATCACCACCTTCGCCCCGCGAGCCACGAATCCCTCGGCCATCGCCCGACCGATGCCGCGACTGCCACCTGTGACCAACGTCACTTTGTCCTTCACGTTGAAGAGGGTATCCGCCATCTCAGTCTCCTGTTAGTTGTCCAGTCAGAGTTGTTCAACCTCAGTGCGTCATCTACGCCACTTCGAATCGCAAACATATCAAAGACGACCGCCGATCACGATTCTTGAGCGGTTGATGTCTTGCACCAGACGTCGACCAAAGCGTTCTCATTGCGGAGCAATCAGCGACTATCGAGCTTCCGGCTCTTCGACAACCTTTTCGTCGAACAGAGCCCAGCAGAGAGCGGCGAAGAGTTGAACTCCGGCCATGACCAGGAAGATCGGGTCCCACAGCTCTCGAGCGGTCAAAACTGGCAGCTCGCTCAATTGCCCGACGACGGGCTTGCGCCATTCCACGAAGGCGCCGACGAAGTACTGAGAGCCGGCCGCTCCGAAGAAGCCCATCGAGTTCGTCAGGCCGAACAGGGCGCCCACGTGTCGACCGCTGATGGCGGTGATCGAAGCCCACCACAGCGGCTGTGTGGACTGCGCGGCCATGCACGACAAGGCGGCGCAGAGCGCCATCAACCAGGGTGACTCCCACATCAACGAAACGACCAGGCATCCCGCGCCCAGCGCGAACGACGCGGCACCGACAATTCGGCGAGCCCCCTTGCCACGCGGGCGGACGAACCAGTCCGAAATCAATCCGCCCACCATCGTGCCGCTGGCCGCTCCAGCGAGGACCATTGATGTCATGTACCCGGAATTCAGATTGGTGACGCCGCGCCCCTCCTGCAGATAGGTCGCGAACCATGAGAAGTACACGTAGGCATCAAATGACGCGCAGATCATGATGAGACTGAGCAGCCAGATGCTGCGGTTCGTCAAGACGGCGCGCCACGGGATGTCGTGATGCTCGGCGTGGCTGAGCCGATCTCCGATGATCGCCAGTTCGGCCGTGTTGACGTCGGGGTGATCAGCCGGGTTGTCTCGAAACCAGTACCAGAACGCCGCCGCCCAGAAGACGCCCACCGAACCCAGAATCGCGAACGTCCAGCGCCAGCCATACCACTCGATGAGCACTGCGGAAATGATCGGCGCGGCGACTCCACCCAGCCGCGAAGCAGTCAACATCACTCCATGAGCGCGGCCGCGTTCGTGATCCGGGAACCAGCGTGCGAGCACTCGCGCGCAATTGGGAAATGCCCCGGCTTCGCCTGCTCCAAACAAGAACCGCACGACGATCAGCGACCACAATCCGGTACAGGCACCAGTCAGCGCGGTGAACGCCGACCACCAGATCGAGATCCGCGTTAGCACTCGCCGCGAGCCGATGCGATCACCCCAATGTCCGGTGTGAACCTCGAACAAGGCATAGGCCAGCGAGAAGGCCATCATGAAGTAGCTGCTCTCGGTTTTGGAGAGACCGAGTTCATCCTGAATGGACTTCTGCGCCTGCGAAATGCAGATACGATCCAGATACAGAATGGCCGACAGCGCACACAGCGCGACCAGCACCAGCAGCCGCACCCGACTGGCGGGACGCGTCGAATCGTCAGGAGAACCTGTCATAGGAAGCTCCCACAACCTTTCATCAAGGTGTCAGACCTTGAGCGTTCGCGCGTCAGTCCGCGGCGCAGGTTGGGAGGGCGAGGCTCCTGCCGAGCCGCAGTCCTGCCCGATCAGTTTGTCTACGCAGTTCACCATCGCCGCTCACGGCTCGGCAGGAGCCTCGCCCTCCCGAACCGCTCGCCATCCCTGATGAACCACTAGCCAATCTTGTCCTGGCCGACCCACTTGCGCAGCACTTCCGGAATCAGAATGCTGCCGTCCGCCTGCTGATAGTTTTCCAGCACCGCAACCAAAGCTCGCGAGATCGCTACCGCCGTACCGTTCAACGTGTGCACGAACGCGTTGCCCTTCTTGTCGGGCACCTTCGTGCGAATCGCCAAGCGCCGCGATTGATAGTCAGTGCAGTTCGAAGCGGACGTGACCTCGCCATATTCGTTGCGGCCGGGCATCCAGCATTCGATGTCGTACTTGCGATAGGCGGGACCACCGAGGTCTCCCGTGCAGATATCCAGCACGTGATACGGCAAACCCAGACCTTGGAAGATGTCTTCTTCGATGCGCAGGATCTCTTTGTGGAAGGCATCGGACGCCGCCACATCGGGAGCCGTGAAGCCGAAGATCTCGACCTTCGTGAATTGATGCACGCGATAGATGCCGCGAGTTGCTTTGCCGTGCGCACCCGCTTCGGTGCGGAAGCAGTGCGACAGCCCGGCATATTTCAGCGGCAGTTTTTCGAAGTCGATCACGTGATCTTTCAGCAGCCCGCCTAGCGTGATCTCGGCAGTGGCGACGAGGCTGAGGTCCGTGCCCGTGATCGAATAGATCTGAGTCTCATTGCCGCGCGGGTTGTAGCCCGTGCCCATGAGAACTTCCTGCTTCGCCAGGTCGGGCGTGGAGTGCAGGACAAAACCTTCCTTGCGCAGCTTGTGCAAGGCGTATTGAACGAGCGCCATCTCCAGCAGCACGGCTTCGTTCTTGAGGAAGTAGAAGCCATGCCCGGCGACTCGTGCGCCGCCTTCGAGGTCGATCAAGTCATGCTTCGCGGCCAGTTCCACATGGTCTAGCGGCTTGAAGTCCCACTTCGGAATGGTGCCCCATTCGCGAATGACTTTGCTTTGTGACTCCAATGCCCCGACTGGCGCATCGGGATGCGTCATGTTCGGGATGCCGAGCAGAGCCTCATGAATCTGAGCTTCGACTTCCGCGAGCGCCGTTTCCGCAGCGGAAATCTTCTCACGCAGCTCCTTGCCCTTGGCAATCAAAGCTTCGCGCTCGGCCGGGTCCTTCGTCTTCGGAATCAGCGCGGACGATGTCTTCTGCTCGTTGCGATACTGATCTCCCGTCGTGATCAGCCCGCTGCGTTTCTGTCGCAACTCGACGATGCTGGCAAGGTTCACACTGACGCCGCGGTTGGCGCAGTTCTGAGAGACGCTGTCGATGTTGTCGCAAACGAAATTGAGATCGAGCATGAAGGAACTCGGTAGGAGAAAGGCTGTACGTGAAGTGAGCGTCGCTGATTGTAGGACGGACAATCCTGTCCGTCTTCGCCGCGGCGGACAGAACTCAGGTCCCTGAGGTCCTTTCAGTCACTTCTCCGCCCTGCGTGTCATTCTGATCCCGATCATCAAACCTGATCGAGCGCCTGCTTCAGGTCCGCGATGATGTCTTCCACATCTTCCGTACCGACCGACAGACGCACGAAGTCCGGCGTCACGCCGCTCGAAGCCTGCTCGGCCAGCGTCAACTGCTGGTGAGTGGTGCTCGACGGATGAATGATCAATGACTTGCTGTCGCCCACGTTGGCCAGATGAGAGAACAGCTTCACGCCGTTGATCAGTTTCACGCCGTTGTTGCGTTGTTCTTCGAGCGTATTGCCCTTGATGCCGAAGCCGAACACCGCGCCCGCACCCTTCGGCAAATACTTCTTGGCTGCACGATACGAGGCGTGTGTTTCCAGCCCCGGATAATTGACCCACGAAACCTTGGAGTGGCTCTCCAGGAACTGAGCGACCGCCAGTGCGTTGGACGCGTGACGTTCCATCCGCAGGTGCAGCGTCTCGAGCCCCTGCAGGAACATGAAGGCATTGAACGGACTCATGCACGCCCCGAGATCGCGCAGTCCCTGCAGACGAGCCTTCAGGATGTAGGCCATCTTCATCGGGCCGAGAGCCTCGAAAATCTTCAGGCCGTGATAGCTTGGGTCTGGCTGAGTCATCTCAGGGAAGCGACCGTTGTCCCAGGGAAAATCACCCTTCTCGACGATGATGCCACCGATGCTGGTGCCGTGACCGCCAATGAACTTGGTCGTTGAGTGAATGACAACGTCAACACCATGCTCGAACGGACGGCAGAGATACGGTGAGGCCAGAGTGTTGTCGCAGATGACCGGCACGCCCTGCTCGTGAGCGATCGACGTGATGGCTTCGAAGTCGGGAATGTCGCAGCGCGGATTCCCGATGGTCTCCATGAAGAAGGCTTTGGTCTTGCCGTCGATGGCCTTCCGAAAATTCTCGGGATCGGACTGATCCACGAACTTCACCTGAATGCCCATCTTGGGCAGCGTGTAGTGGAACAGGTTGTACGTACCACCGTAGAGGCTGGTGGACGACACAATGTTATCGCCCGCCTGAGTGATGTTCAGGATGGCCAGACTCTCGGCCGCCTGCCCCGACGCCGTGGCCAGCGCTCCCGTACCACCTTCCAAAGCCGCGATCCGCTTTTCGAGCACATCAGTCGTCGGATTCATCAGCCGCGTGTAGATATTGCCGAACTCTTCGAGTCCAAAGAGTCGCGCCGCGTGGCTGGCATCGTTGAAGACGTAAGACGTCGTCTGATACAGCGGCACCGCCCGCGCATTGGTGGTCGGATCCGGCACCTGCCCGGCGTGCAGGCACTGAGTTCCAAACTTGTAGGTCGGCTCGCTCATCGACTTCTCCGTAAAATCTCGCTGCGAGTCAGCGGGGCTGCGTCAACAATTTGCTCGGGGCGGGATGATGGTCGAACAACTGGCCACATTCAACGACGACGACGTCCCCGGAGCGAGGCTCCAGCAGCACGTCCTCAAGTGAAAGACCTTGAAACCAATGGTCGCGAGCCTCGCCCCACTGCCGTTTGTCAGGCCCTAAGCCGAAAGGGCATCCGCCTCTGACCCGCGCGCCGTAGTCAGCACGTCGGCCCATTCCCGGGACTCTTGTCGATAGAGCAAGCCGAACATCGCCGCCGACAGCAACCCGCTGAGGACGAGGGAGATCACAGATCCCGTCACCAGTCCGACCAGCGGGGAAAGCTGCATAATCATCTCGCCTAGTTTCTTATCAGCGGCAGTCGTGAGACCTCCCACCAGCAGCGGCAACAACCAGAAGATGAACAGGAACACGCCAGTCGCAGCATTGGCACTGCGCGGCTGGATCAGGCGGAAGAACTGCATGGCAAAACCGAAATGCCAGATCGTCGTGACCGCAATCGCAATCGTTGAGAACATCTGAAAATTGAATGGAGCTCCCGGCGCCGCTGGTTTCAACGAAATTGCTGTTTGCGCAATTCCATATGTCACCACTCCGAACATGATAACGACCGAACGGTTCGAGCTTTCATCGGCGGTCAACGAAGGTCGCAGCATGTTCTGCTTGCAGGATCGTCGCAGGTGATTGCGGAACTGGCCGCGGTCAGGAGTGACGCAGGCAATCAGCACCGCGCTCATCAAGCAATTGGCGAAGCCCAGAACAGGCACGATAACATCGACATCAATACGTTCTCGACCGATCACGCCGCCAAAGTTCAGCACGGCCAGTGTCACCAGAAACGCCGAAGCAACCGGCTTGGAATACAGCATCGCTCCGGCGGACCTCATCCGCCGCACGGCGGGCATCATCAAGAAGCCGATCACCGGAAATTGATAAATCAGGCTCTGCACCGCATACGGCAGATTCAGCCCGAAGAAAGTCACCGCCTCGATTGGTCGACCGGGCGGACCCAAATGCCAACCCATGGCCTCGGCCAGAGCTGGCCCTGTCGTGAAGAACGCCAGCGTCGAGATGGATGCCACACTGAGCAAGGATGTGCTGCTGAAAAACAGCATGCCAAACAGGAAGATCGCGGCGCCGCCGCGAGTTTTCGCTTTACCCGTGATTAAACCCGTCAGCAACGCCACTAGATGAAACAAGACTGTCGATGAAAACAAGACGACATGAGCCGTCAGAAATCCCAGCAGTCCGGGAGCCCCATCAGCCGCCAAGGCACAGAACAGAGCAAACGGGAGCACAACGGCAATAATGAGGTATTCGCGGATCGCCGATCCGAACAGAAAGCCAATTGCAGTATGTAACGGTGGCAAAGGCGAGATACGGTGAAAATCCAGAATGCCCGTGTCTGTCACCTGGCCCACCGAGCCCGACACCTGAGACATTCCGTAGAACGTCAGGATCAGAGACTCGATCACAAAGAAGAAAACAAACCAGTAGCCCGGTTTGAGAGCGTCAGTCAGGTGTCCCAGTTCCAGCAGGCAGCCGCTTAACACCAGCGTCACAAATATCAGATATCCCGACTGAGGTGACCTGAGCCGAGCGCGGCAGTGCTTTATCAGAATCGGGTTCTCGAACAGCAATGTGCTCATGCACGGATCCTTGATACTCGTCGTGACACTACCACGAAAACTATTTGTGCGAATTAATTTGTATTATGTGTCTATAACGGCAAAGTCAGATTTGGAATGGTCGATCACGACACCTCGTTGGCTCCAATCTGCAGGAAGACGTCTTCCAGCGACTCGCGGCGGCGGTGAAAAGCGGCAATCAGCACACCTGCCTGCACCAACTGAGTCAGCAGTTCCGCCGCAGCCTGCTCGTCGCCAGAGAACGGCAGTTCGAATTTGCGACCCTGACTCTGCGGCGTACCCACTTGCCGATGTCGCCGGACCAGGTCCAGAAACACCTCTTCGCCAGCCAGAACCTCGACCTCCAGAACCGCCTCACCCATCACGCGTTCGGCAATCTCATCCACCCGCCCACTGACAACCATGCGACCACGCTGCATGATGCCGACCGAAGTACAGAACTCATTCATCTCAGACAGGATGTGCGATGAGATCAGAACCGAGCCGCCGTTAGAAGCGAAGTCGCGGATGACCTGCTTCATTTGAGCTCGCCCGTGGGGGTCCATGCCGCTGGCGGGTTCGTCGAGCAGCAGCACTTGGGGTTCTGGCAGCAATGTCTTGGCGAGCATCAAGCGCTGCCGCATGCCGCGTGACAGCTCAACGACCATGTTGTTGCGCTTTTCCATCAGCCCGACTTCCACCAGTCGGCGGTCGATCTCCGGCGCCCGGCGCGGCTTGGGGATGAAGTAACTGGCGGCAAACAGGTCGAGAAACTCCCAGACCAGCAGGTCGTCGTAGACCGGGGGAAAGTCAGGCATGAAACCCAGCACCTGGCCGAGTTCGCGCGGCTTCTCACGCAGATCGATGCCAGCGATGGTGATGTCACCGTAAGTCGGCGTCAGCAGGCCGGCCAGCACTTTGAAGGTTGATGTCTTGCCCGCTCCGTTCGGGCCAATCAAACCGTAGACCTCACCGGCACCGATCTCGATATCGAGGTCATGGACCGCACAGAAGTCACCATAGTCCACCCGCAGTTCGCGCACCGAAATCATGAAGGCGTTCTCCGGCTTGATCCCGTTCCCTGCTCAGTCGCCGCTGACGTGTTAACTCCTTTTGAGGAGATCAGATCACAACCGCGACCGCAATCGTGACTTCACTGAAAATGTTTTCGAACTCTGATCGCAACCGACGTCAGTGTCGGGCCGCTCGTCAAGTCGCTACAGATTAGCGGTGTTGCGCGGCACGAGTGCTGTGATGAAATGACATCAACGTGAAGGGCGCTGCTCATGAAGGTCCTGGCTGTACTGTTTTCTGTCTGTATTGCGGTCTGCAGAGTTAGTTCTTTAGCTGCGGCTGAGCCCGCGCTCGTGCTGGATGTCTGGCCGGGTAAGCCAGCGGATGACGATGCTGCGCTGATCGGTGAAGAGAAGTTTTTTTGACCTCAAGATCAACGGCAAGTCACACGAAGTTGCTGGCCGGCCCGTGAAGTGGATGACGAATGTCACCAAGCCGACGCTCACCGTGTTTAGGCCGGCAGCGGACAAAGACTGCGGAGCCTCGGCCCTGATCTGTCCCGGAGGTGGTTATCACAATCTGGCCTGGGACCTGGAAGGTATGGAGATCGCCGAGTGGCTGAACTCGCTGGGCGTCACCGGCATCGTCCTGAAGTACCGCTGTCCCCGTCGTCCCGGCGACACCAAGGGCTTGCCAGCAGCGGGACCGCTCAAGGATGCGCAGCGCGCCGTGAGCCTGGTGCGCAGCAAGGCCCGCGAATGGAATCTGGACCCGAATCGCATCGGAATGATCGGCTTTTCGGCAGGCGGGCATCTGGTCGGTTCGACAGCGACGCAGTTCGAACAACGCAGCTACGCAGCTCAAGACGCTGTCGATCAAGTCAGCTGCCGACCGGACTTCGCGATTCCTGTGTACTCGGGCTACTTCATGCTGCTCGACAAAGAGGCTGGCACAGGAACGTTGTCGCCAACCATTCGACTGCCTGCCAGCACGCCGCCACTGTTCTTCGTGCACGCCTCCGATGATCCCATCAGCGAAGTCGAACACAGCATCGGCATGCATGTCGCGTTGAAGCGCGCGGGCATTCATTCTGACCTGCATGTCTACGCGACTGGTGGCCATGGTTTCGGCGTGCGGCCAACCACAGGCTCGTGCGCTGGCTGGACTCAAGCCTGTGCCGACTGGCTCCGCAACCGCGGCTTCCTGAAGCGGCAGTAAGCCGACGATCCTCGCGCCATCATCAAGCCTACTGAGCTGGTTTCACTGGATCAGCCGAGCCGCGTGCGATGCGCGTCAGGTCTTCGCTGGAGATTGATGGGCACCAGTATTTCTCGATGTGCTCGACGACCAGTTCAGTACCACGCGTATGGCTGACATAGGGCTTTTCACGGGGGTCATACATGGCATCCGTCAGGTCCCGAGCCAGTACAACGTTGAAGCCCTGTTTGACCATCTGCCGAATCCCGAACGGACGGCCCATCACGCACATGTTGGTGTGCACTCCCATCAGCACGATGTTCTTCAGCTCTTCCTGCTTGAGGTAGCTGTAGATCTCCTCACCGCTGTCGCTGACCCCGTCCCAACCGCTGATTGTTAATCCGGGATGCTGCCGCGTGAACTTCTGCACGTAGGCCCCGATGATGGGGTCATCGCACGGCTGCTTCGAGACATCGATGGGCAGCTCGGGCTCGCGCTTGGGATCCACATAGCACCAGGCCTCCAGCGGCGATTCCGGCTTCACCTTCTTCGCCTGCTGCATCCGCTTGCGCTGTGGCATGTCCGCGTAGAGGTACGTCACACCGCTCGGCGCGTGAATGACGGTCGCTCCATGATTGCGAGCCGCCGTCAGCACGGCATTCATCCGTGGCGCCATGTCCGCCACGCGTTCCGCCGCCGACTTGCAATAGTGGTCGTCCCACATGTCGCAGATGATGATGGCCGTGTCTGAGCACTTCCAGACGGCCTCTTTGGTCTGCTCTTTCCACTCGCCGCTGTCCTTCGTGGTCTCCGACCGGCTGCGTTGATGCAGGATGAACTGACCGGGAACCTTGGGCTTGTTGGCAATTGGCTCCTGCGCCGACGCCGCCACGCAGGACAGCAACTCGAGCATCAACGCCACAACCAGCACGCTTCGACGAACCTGCATCACACACCTCGGCTATTGAGTCCGTTTTCGTTTCGGTATCTGGATGACAAGCCAGCGCGCCGTTGCTTGTAACGCCGCTCCGCGCGGCCGTGTAGTCGTTCAACAACCTTTCGTGGTTCATCACGGCATCTCCGGACGAAGCGATTGGCGGAATAAAAGCAAAACCCCGAGAGAGGCTTGCTCGCTCGGGGTTTTGATGAATTCAAATAGCTGATAACGCAGCGATCGAAAACGCTCAGCGCTTCGAGAACTGGAAGCTACGGCGAGCCTTGCGGCGACCGTACTTCTTGCGTTCCACCATACGGTCGTCGCGGGTAAGGAACCCGTGATCGGCCAACCGTGCGTGCAACGAGGGGTTGCGAGCTTCGATCGCACGAGCCAGTCCAAGGATCACAGCACCGGTCTGACCGGTCGTTCCACCACCGCTCGCGCGGACCTGAATGTCGACCTTGTCGCCCACTTCAGCGACCGAGAGGACTCGCAGGATCATGTCGCGATCGCGCGGTACGCAGAAGTACTCTTCAAAGCCACGATCGTTGACGGTGATCTTGCCAGCGCCGTCTTTCACTCGCACGCGAGCGACGGAAGTCTTACGGCGACCGGTCCCCAGACCAGTACCGTTCTTATCCAGCTTGCCGCGGATGATCACCGGCCGAGCGATTACTTCCTGCTCAGTCGTCGCAGGAGCACCAGCGCCCAGCGTCAATTCAGGAACCGTTTCGCCCGCCGCAAGTTGCTCTTCGGGAGCCAAATTCGAAGTATCAGTGCTCATGCAAAAACCCAGTTACAAGGAGCCACAATGGCTGCAACAAAGAGAAACTAACTTGGCAAAACGTGCTTCGGGAAATCCTGAGGCTGTTGAGCCTGATGATCGTGCGTCGGACCGCAGTACAGACGCAGATTCTTGATCATCTCACGGCCCAGACGGCTCTTGGGAAGCATACGACGAACCGCTTCGCGCAAGATCATTTCCGGCTTCTTTTCCCAAACCTGAGCCGCCGTGAAGACGCGACGTCCGCCCGGATAGCCCGAGTAACGCTGATACGTGCGAGTCTTCATTTTAACGGTGAAGTACGGGTGCTCCGGATGACGCTCCGGCTTGCCGCTGAAACGCACCTTGTGGGCGTTCAGGACCACAACCACATCGCCGCTCAAAACGTGAGGCGTGTAGTCAGGCTTGTGCTTACCCATGAGAACCTGGGCAATCTGGGTAGCCAAGCGTCCGACGATCTGACCATCTCCGTCGAGTACCAGCCACTGCGGTTTCGCAGTTTCTTTTTTGGTCATCGTCGACCGCTGAGTGAAGTCTGCCACGGCAAGAACCTCTCGAAGTAATCGTTCCAATATCGTCGATTCGTCAGGATCTGACAGAATCTGTATTCTCAAGCTCATTTCATCAATGAGCGCAACATGTCTAAGTCGCGAAAGGGGGGGCAGGTTAACGAGCACTGGCGTGCGGTTCAACTTGTCATGCCAAAATCGCTGCTGGCGCGGCCTACTTGTCGACAATCGCGTTCGCACTGAGCCAGGCGAACAGCAGGTTTGTCGCATTGAACAGAGAATGAGTGATCACATTCGCTGCGAAACTGCGCCGCTGCTGGTAGAGATAACCCAACAGCAGGGCCAAAGGCAACAGCGGCACCGAATCCGGCATGCCGTGCACTGCCGCGAAGATGACCGCCGTAGCGACCAGAGCCGCCCGTCGAGGCAGACTGAGCTCCAGTCCGGTCTGCAGCACCACTCGATAGAGCAGTTCTTCGTAGAGGGGCGCGATCACCGCCGCCGCGAAAAAGACCCAGGCGACAGGCTCGAACGACGAGTTCTCGCGCAGAAACTTCAGCAGCGGATGCAGGTCTTCCTCTTTCCGCCACGGTGAAGCCGCGTACCACACCGCGAACACTGGCAGCAGGGACAAAAAGTAGACGTGCACCCCGTCGCGAACCTGCCGTGCGAAGTTGGTCAGCCGGAAACCGAGAGACTCGGTAGACGTCTGGGGGTTTGTGACCAGAGGCAACAGCACGGCCAGTCCCAGCAGAGCACGGAACAGGCAACCGTACTGAACCGCTGACAGTTTGATCGCGGAACTTGTGGCGCCGGGCATGTGCAACACGGCGACAAGGTTGGGAAAAATGCTGGCGCAGACCAGCACGACTGCCCCCCAATGCACGGACGGAGTCTGTTGCGGAACTGGCTCCAGGAGCGGTTGTCCGCGAGTCCAGCGCACTAATGCCATCGACCAGCAAATCAGACTGACGACCACCAGGCAACCCGTGATGACTATGACGGAGATCGGCTCGTCATTCATGGTGCAGATCGATGCAGAAAGAGCTTCATGTTGCGATGGTCACCAGTTCGAGGCGTGTCGCGCGATTCTCGGCCGGAGCAATTTGATCGTCGACAGACATTCTTCTGAGCGGGTTGTAAGCACTGAGTTCACTTTTGTCGCGACTTTCCTGAGCCCCGCAGCACCAGGTATTCCGGTGCGCGGCTGGTCGCAGCCGCCTGAGGGCTCGACTAGATTGAACCCAGATCGATCGCACATCCGGACATCACCCCGCCGCCTATGTCTTCGCCTGATGAATCAACTCCGCCGCCGGAAGCCTCGGATAACCCCCTGGCCATGCCGGTGCAGTTTCTACGCAGCGTGGGACCTCAACGCGCGGAATTGCTCGCGAAGCTGAACCTCAAAACCGTTGAAGACGTGTTGCTCTACGTACCGCGCGATGTGCTCGACTTCAGCGACGTGCGTGATGCCACGACGCTCGAAGCAGACCTGCTGCAAACGGTGCGCGGCAAGGTGGTAGACGTCGGCTTCAAGTCGACTCGCAACGGCACCATGACGGCGGTGCTGATTCAGTCCGGCAACGACTTCGTGCGCGGAGTGTGGTTCAACCAGCACTGGATGTTCCGCAAGTTTCAACACGGCCAGTTGGTGCTGTTCTCGGGTAAGCCCAAACGCAAGGAAGCCCGTTGGGAGTTCAGCAACCCGCACACGCAGTGGCTCAGCATCGATGCCGAGGACGAAGACGCGACTGCCATGCGCGTGGTTCTCCCACGTTACGGACTGACCGAAGGCTTGAAGATGCCCGAGGTGCGACGGATCACGCGCGCCGCCGTCGAAGACTTCGGGCACCTGATTCCGGACTGCCTGCCGGCGGATGTCATTGAGAAGTGGAAACTCACGACGATGACTGCCGCGCTGCGCGGCTTGCACATCCCGGAGTCGCGAGCCGAGTACGAACTCGCGCGACGGCGCCTCATCTTTGAAGACCTGCTGGAGTTTCAACTCGCGGTCGCCTTGCGACGCCGCATCTGGCGCGATGAACGAGCCGCTCCGAAACTGCCGACGACTCAGAAGATCGATGCCCGCATACGTCGCCTGTTCCCGTTTCAGTTCACTCCCGGACAGAACCAAGCGGTGCAGGATCTGGCTCGCGATCTGGGTTCCGGGCAGGCAATGCACCGGCTGCTGCAGGCTGATGTCGGCGCGGGCAAGACGGCAATCGCGATCTACGGCATGCTCGTCGCGGTAGCGAATGACCATCAGGCGGTGCTGATGGCCCCGACCGAACTGCTGGCCTCGCAACACTGGCAGACCGTGGAACGAGCCCTCTCCGAAAGTCGCGTGAAGCGGGCTTTGCTCACCGGCAATCTCACCGCCGCGCAACGCCGTGAAACTCTGGCCCAGATCGCTTCCGGTGAAATTCAGCTGATCGTCGGCACTCAGGCGATCATTCAGGAAGGCGTGCGGTTCAAGAATCTCGGTCTGGCTGTCATTGATGAGCAGCACAAGTTCGGTGTCGGTCAGCGAGCCCACTTCTCGTCCGGCGAGCACAAGCCGCATGTGCTGGTGATGACCGCAACGCCCATTCCGCGCAGCCTGTGCCTGACGCAGTTTGGAGACCTCGACCTGACCGTGGTCTCAGATCAGCCGCCGGGGCGTCAACCAGTGAAGACCTATCGAGTTCACAACGCCCCCCTGCGGCAGCGCAACTGGAAATTCATTCGCGAACGCCTGACCGAAGGACGTCAGGTGTATGTCGTCTGTCCGCGCGTCGGTGAGGCAACAGACGACGCGCCGACGCTCTTCAATGACGAGATTTCAACTGGCGGAACGACCGGCGCCGACGAATTACTCGGTTCCAGTGAAGAAGTCTTTCGTCAGTTGAGTGACGGCGAATTGAAAGACTTCAAGGTCGGACTGGTGCACGGTCGCATGGACCGGCAGCAGAAGGCCGACGTGATGGAAGCTTTTCGTTCCGGCGAGGTACAGGCATTAGTCTCCACAACCGTCATCGAAGTCGGCGTGGACGTGCCGAACGCGACCGTGATCGTCATTCAACAGGCGGAGCATTTTGGGCTCTCGCAATTACATCAATTGCGCGGCCGTGTCGGTCGCGGCAAGTATCAAGGATACTGTTTCTTATTCTCGGACGCCTCAGCACCCGAAGTCGTGAAACGACTCACGGCGCTTGAACAATATACTGATGGTTTTCAAATCGCCGAGGCCGACTTCGAACTGCGCGGCCCAGGCGATGTGCTCGGCGTTCGCCAGCACGGAGCACTCCCGCTCAAAGTAGCCGACCTGCTGCGTGACCAGAAACTGGTCGAAGAAACCCGCGAAGTCGCGTTCGAATTAGTCGGCTCTGGCGAATTCGACGGCTCGCACTTCTCCGCCCTGAAACAGCAGGTCCTCGACCGCTTCGGCCTCCTGATGGAACTCAGTAGAACTGGATAATCTTTACAATCACAGAAGAATCGCGAATGCCAACTTACGATCTCCGCAACCTCTGTGTTCTCCGCGTTTCTATAAGTATTTCATCAGCGCCATATTGATCAACGCAATCAATTATAGAAACGGCGAAGGTCCAGCTACTGCCGCTAACCCAACTGCGGCCACCTGCCGTGCCAGGGCTGGATCTGCTCGAAGGCTCGGGCGGCTTGCAGGACGAGCAGGTCGTCGAAGCGGTTGCCAATAATCTGCAGTCCGACGGGCAAACCGGACTTCGTCCACCCTGCGGGCACACTGGCAGCGGGTTGGCCAGTGAGGTTGAAGGGGTAAGTAAAACGAGTCCATTGCAGGGGACCAAGTTTCTCGCCGTTCAGCGGATCAGCGTCGTCCTGACCAATGGCGAAGGGTGGCACAGGCAACGTGGGTGAGAGCAAGAGATCGAACCGTTCGTAGACTCGGCGTACTCGTTCCCAGAACTCATGCCGGGCGGCGAGCGCATTCGCAAAGTCGACACCCCGCAGTTTCAAGCCCTGATCGACTACGGCTCGCAAACCGGGATCCAGCAGATCACCTTGAGTTGCCAGCTTCTTTTCGAGTGATCCGGCCGCAGTGCCAAAGAAGAACACACTCCAAGTGTCATACGGATCGCGCCAGTCGAGCGAGATCTGTTCCACGTGCGCCCCGGCGGCTGCGAATTGCTCTGCGGCGCGCTGACAGATCGCCGCGACTTCGGGTTCTACTCGCGCGTAGCCGAAGTCTGGGCTGTAGGCGATCCGCTTGCCGCGGATGCCACAGTCCAGATTCGCTGAGTAACGCTCGCCGGTGGCCGGCAGGGACAGCATGTCGCGCTGGTCAGGACCGGCCATCACATCCAGCGTTGCGGCCATGTCGGACACCGTCCGCGTCATCGTCCCAATGTGGCGCAGCATCGCGCCACCGCTACCCGGCCAGTTCGGAACTCGACCGAAACTGGCTTTGAATCCGAGCACGCCACAGAACGAGGCCGGGATGCGCAGTGAGCCCCCACCATCCGTACCGACTCCAACTGGTCCCAGGCCCGCAGCGACCGCCGCCGCGGCGCCACCACTCGAACCACCCGGAGTGAGCGAAGTGTTCCACGGATTGCGGGTAGCACCGAACACTCGATTGTCAGTGACGCCCTTCCAACCTTGTTCGGGAGTATTGGTGCGACCAACCAGAATCATGCCCGCTTTACGCAGTCGTTCGACAGCCGGGCAGTCTTCTGAGGTGACATTCGTCTCGGAGAGTTTCGAACCGAACGTCGTGCGAGAACCGGCCACGAACAAATTGTCCTTCACATGAAAGGGCACTCCGTGCAGCGGCCCCCAGCATTCCCCCCGCGTCAGAGCGTCTTCGGCTCTTGCGGCTGCACAGATCGCTTCCTCGGCCTGCAGAGTCACGAAGGCGTTGAGCCGCGGATTCAATCGCTCGATGCGCGCCAGCGTGCGCCGCATGACCTCCACCGGCGATACCTGCCGAGTTCGAATCAATCCTGCAAGGTCTACGGCAGACAACAGTTCCAGTTCGTGGCCCGGCATGGCGACACCTTTCCTGACTATCAGCTGAGGTCGGCAGAGATCTCAGAATGGACCGGCGTGCTGCGACGACGAGCAACGCCGCAAGACACTGACTGCAGAATTCTACTTCGCATCGGTGTGGCTGGTGAGGCGATCGGAAGCGGGGCGGGGCGAACGTGTCCACTGACGAATGCCGCGTTCGTTGATGGCTCGCAGTACAAAGTACCACAGTCCAGCGACGACCAGACCACCGACGCTGAGGCCCAGCCACGCGTAAAAGACCAACTGCTGCTGCATCTCGTAGACCGGCTGCAACACCGTGGCTTTCCGTTCCTGCACAATCGCGGTCCAGCGGGTCAGACCGACGGGGCAGAACGACGCCAGCCAGTCGCCGCCAAAGTCATCAGGGCTGATGATTGCCAGCGGATCCTGATAGTCCTCTAACGAAATCCGTACTTCGCGATCTGTGTTCGGAGTCGATGAGCCGCCGGACTTGGCCTGCTCTTCCGCTTCTTCGATGCGCGGGATGATGCTCTCGTCGAGGTGGAGCGCACGAAACTCATCACTGGTCAGTTCGGCCCGGACCTTGGAGTTCTTCAAGCCCGAATGGTCCAGCAGTCGCCAGTTGCGCCGGTCAACGATGGCGATCGTGCGATGGATGCCGTCGCGGCCGCGAATGCTGACTTCATACTGCGAAAGCAACTGCCCCAGGTTTGTCGTGCGACCGAGCACCGCAATCACGTTTTCCTGCTTGGCGTCCCACACAGGTACCGTCATGGCGATGATGTTGGTCTTCGTCACGGCACTCTGGAAAGCCAGCGACAAGTGAGGCTCCATGATGGCCTGAATGCCTTCCGGCACGTGCCCGGGCTTGTACTCCTTGTCGCGCCCGTGGAAGTAATCGCGATGCGAGAAGTTGTGATCGATCGTGGCAGGTTCCAAAGGATCGCGCCAGCGCTGAAAGCCCTGAGCGTCCACCAGCAACCAGCTCACATCCAGTTCGCGGCCCTGCTCCTTGCGTCGACGATCAACGGTCGATTTGGTGCTTTCCAGGATCTGCTGAAAGTTCTCGCGGTCACTCCAGCCACGATCTGCGGAAGCTGCAATCGCCGCACGCAATTGAGTATCCGCAGCCACTTCGATGAGTTCATCCATACGGTCCTGAAGCTCGCGTTCAACACTGCGTGAGACAATGTTGGCGGACATCACCTGGGCTTCAAACGCGCGCTCGGTCAAGTTCTCTTCGGCGGTATCCACCGCGCTGTCCATCAGGTTCTTCGCCAGGAAAAACATGGCGACAAGCAGCAGTCCCGGACCGATGCCTCCCAGTGCCACGAGCGGTCGCAGGCGACGCTGACGGTCACGGATATAGAGCACGTCCAGGACGGCCTGAGCGTTCGCATAACGCCGGTCAGGATTCAGTTGCAGGCAGCGTTCCACAATTTCTGCCAGCCGCCGATCGACTCCGCGCACGTGATTGTGAGCCGTTGGCCGGGGCGATTCGCGCACCAACTGCTGATAGATCTTCAGCCGTTCTTCGAGGCTTGAAGCAGCGTGCAGCCGCGCCTCGGCTTCGGGTGTGCGATAGGGAGGCTCGCCGACCAGCAGGTGGTACAACAACGCGCCCAGCGCATACACGTCCCATCGGGCGTCCGGCACCGCTGCGAGATCGGCCTGCTCGGGAGCCATATAGAACAACGTGCCCAGTGCAGGGTTCTGTTCGTTCGACAATCGCGACTGGCCGAAGTCACACAAGCGCGGTTCAAAATCAGAATCCAGCAGCACATTCGCCGGCTTCAGATCGCAGTGCAGGACGCCTCGACCGTGCGCGTGCACCAGCGCCTGGCAGATTGAGCGCACGAGGCGAATGGCCTCGTCCACCGGTAGCGGACCATCCTGCAACATCGCGGACAGCGAGCCGTTGTCGAGGTATTCCATCACGTAATATGGCGGATCATGCTGCCAGCCGACGTCGATCAATCGCACGATGTTGCGAGAGGTGTAGAGCAGTGCCAGCTTCTCGACTTCGCGATTCAGCAGCGACCAGTCCAGCCCGCGATGATGCGTGTAGAACTTGATCGCCACCTGCTTGCCCGTCTTGTTTTCACGAGCCAGCCACACAGCTCCGTAGGCGCCTTCGCCGAGCTTCTTCAGAACCTGAAACCCCATCGCATGCGGAGCCCCCGCCAACGCCGCTTCGCTCAACCGCCGCGAGCGTTCGGAAGCCTCATCAGTTTGAACAGGAGTAGCATCAAGGACGTCGGACATAAGATGGTCGGGGAATCCAAGGTGCGAATCAGAGCCGGAAACTGTTGTAGTCTCAGCGGGTCAGACGAAGCAAAGGCGCGCGGAGTTTGTTTCAACGTCGTTGTGGCAAGTAACGCTTTGAAAACCGGTCAGGCTGCCCAGTCGTCAATCTGCAGTTCCGGCACAAGCTCAAAATGCCGCCTGTTATGCGTCACCAGAGTCGCACTGTTCGCAAGAGCGATGCTGGCAATCAGTAAGTCAGCCCGTCCTATCTTCCTCAGTGACTTTATCTCTCTGAGACGTTCAAACTCATCTGCGGCAGCTGCGGTTACCGGAACAACTTTCAGCTCATGAAAGATCACTCTGCTCTGATCAAGCAACCATTGCGTTCTCTGAAGTTGCCGACTATCGGCTGCTTTCATCAAGAACTCATACCGTCCGCGAAGAATCTCGACTCTGTAATGACCGATGTTCGTACGATGGCTTTGTCAGCTCGATCGAATCTTCTAATGACCTCCGCATGACCCGCATAGAGCAATGAAACCGTGTCAGTATCAAGCAGGATCATGCATCGTCGTCCGGTACTAATTGATCACGCCTCTGATAAATGTCCTTGAGAATCTCTGCCAGATGAGGATCGTCTTTGCCAGAACCCACGAAGCTATAATTTCGCAGCGCGGGTCGTGACTGAGAGAGCCACTGCTGAAGCGCCTGTCGATAGAACCGCCAGGTGGTGCCCACCTTCTGTCCGGGCATGCCGCTGCTCAGGACAGCCTGCTCAACTTCTTCCGACGAAACGCGAAGAAATGCCGCAGCTTCGTCGAGGGTCAGCACCTCCAACGCTACTTTGGCAGATGCCTGCGACTTTCCTCGGACCTTTTTTGACGGCTTTGTAGCTGGCATTCGCACGCTCCAGACATCTCGCTGATGATGAGGTAGTTTCTCGATCTTCCCGTGACGACTGCCTCAGTTCCACTCTGAAGTTACTGAGATCATTACAACGCCCGAACAATTGCCACAGCCTGGCGGCAGAGTTCGGTGGCTTGAGCGGCGTCGGGGGCTTCGGAGATGACTCGGATGATGGGTTCCGTGTTGCTCGCGCGGACTTGGACCCAGCGGTTGGACCAGTCGAGGCGCAGGCCGTCGCCTTCGGTGGCGGTGGCGTCTTTGAAAGTTTTTCGCAGGGCGGCACAGGCGGCGTCGACACGATCACGCGGGCATTCGATCTTGTCTTTAATGATCGCGTAGGACGGCAGCGCGTCCGCCCATTCGGCCAGTGTTCGCGTACCGTATGCCAGGCCGTCGAGGACGTACGCCATCGAGACAAAGCTGTCGCGGACGTAGCCCACTTTGGGCTCGATGACTCCGCCGTTGCCTTCGCCGCCGAGGATCGCGTTCTTCTCGCGCATCATCGCCGTGACGTTCGCTTCCCCAACCCACGAACGATGGAATTCGCAACCGTTTTTCGCGGCGATGTCCGCATTCACGCGGCTGGTGGAACCGTTCACGACAAACGGTCCCGGCGTGCGTGACAGCACCCAATCCGCACACAGCGCGAGCGTCAATTCCTCGCCAATGTAACGCCCCGTGTTGTCCACAATGGCGAGGCGATCAGCATCCGGGTCCTGCGCGAAACCTGCATCCGCGCCGAGCTTCCGCACCGCGTCGGACAGCCCGGTCAGGTTTTCCTTGATGGGTTCAGGAACGTGCTCGAAACGTCCATCGGCCACTCCACCCAGCACAGTGACTTCGCAACCCAGTTGCTCCAGTAATCGAGGTGTCGCCACTGCCCCTGATCCGTGATTGCAGTCGAGCACCACTTTGAACTTGCGGGCTTTGATACGGTCCACATCCACCAGCTTGAGCGCGCGGTCGATGTGCGGCGCCGCGGCATCAGACAGTGTTTCGACGGAACCGAGCTTGTCCCAGGTCACATAGCCAAGCTTCTGAGAATCCAGCAGCGCCAGCAGTCGCTCGCCGGTCGGCTTGTCGAACACCGAACCAGCCGGAGAGAACGGCTTCAGACCGTTCCACTGAACCGGATTGTGACTCGCCGTGATCTGCAGGCCACCCGCCGCGCCGTGATGCTGGACGAGTACGCCGCAAGTAGGAGTCGTCGCAATGCCCGCGTCTAGCACTTTGCAGCCGGTCGCCATCAGTCCGGAGACCACCGCATGTTGAATCATCGGACCGGTCGATCGCCCGTCACGGCTCAAGACGACGGTGCCGCCGTTAAACATCGTGCCCAAAGCGGCCGCAAAGCGCGTGAGATACTCAGGATCCAGCCCGTTGCCGATCACTCCCCGCAAACCTGAAATGCTCAGAATCCGTTCCGTCATGCGAATCATCCTTTGAAACTGCAACTGGCCAGCCCGCGAGCCGGGAGCCTAGCGCAGAAGAAAAAACTCTGTCTACAGGCAGTCCGAAACTCTGTGCCGTCGTTCAAAATCAAAAGCTCAATGCAATCAAACGAATGGTGACAAACGAATGTTACTTTTCAGAACACGATTGCGGTTCAGATGATTCATTCGCCCCTTCGTCCGATGAGTCCCATTGAGACAGCCCATGACCGATACCATTGACCGCATCTCACCCACGCAGCGACCGGCGGGATCTCCGATCGGGTATCAGACGTGGTCCAGCCTGCTGTTTCTGCATTGGCGAGTTCCGGTCTCGACGCTGCGTCCGCTGGTACCGCGCGAGCTGGAGATCGACACCTTCGACGGCAGCGCCTGGCTTGGACTTGTGCCGTTTCTGATGAGCAATGTGCGGCCGTGGTGGTCTCCGGCGGTGCCCGGGGTCTCGAACTTTCCCGAGACCAACGTGCGGACTTATGTGCATCGGCGGGGCCAGGATCCGGCGGTCTGGTTTTTCTCGCTGGATGCCGCCAAGGCGATTGCAGTGTGGATCGCTCGCACCGTCTGGCATTTGAACTACCACTACGCACGGATGTCCGTCCAACATGGCGGTGATGTCGTGCGTTACGACAGTTGCCGTCGTAACAGTTCGGCAGAAGTTTCCATTGAAGCACGCATTCTGGGACCACTTTGCCCCGATCGCTCGTATGCTGATGGCACTGGTTCAACTGCGGAACCGGGGTCGCTCGAACACTTCTTGGCTGAGCGTTATCTCCTGTTTTCGACGGATCGTTCCGGGCGGCTGCATCGCGGACAGGTGCACCATCGGGCATATCCGTTACGACAGGCACAACTGGCTCGCTGCCGGCAAACTCTGGCTCAGGCGAACCAGATCGAAATCACCTCTGATCCCGAACACGTCCTTTTCAGTCCCGGCGTCACCGTCGACATTTTCCCGTTGCGGCCCGTGACGGGAGTTTAAGTTTTCGTCACTGATCTTGAATGCGAGTTGGCCGTTTCGTTCTCAGGTCGGATGCAGTGAAGCGGCGACTTCGATGGTTTGAATTTCCCGCAGAGGCGCGGAGTT
>CAYLTY010000013.1:0-68832 GCA_964386705.1 uncultured Planctomycetaceae bacterium | reverse complement strand
CGTCCGGTTCGGAGGGAGGGGGAACAGAACTCAATCTGTTCTCCCTACCCCTATCGTCCAGCTACGCATCACGACGGCAACGTCAGCTCTTCCCGAGCTCAAGGTCTGCACGCGGCCGCCATCACTCACGGAGTCGGACGGCAGCCACAGTCTTGACACCTCAGGGATTGCTTACCGCGTCAAAGTTCACTTCGCAGCTTCCGGCAGCCCCGACATCTCCAGCACCGGCCGAATCTCGACGGTGCCTTTGGTCGCCGCTGGAATTCGGCCGGCGAACGCAATGGCTTCGTCGAGATTGGGCACATCAATCAAAAAGTAGCCGCCGAGCTGCTCGGTCGTTTCCGCGAAGGGACCGTCGGTAATTAAACGGCCGCTGTTACGCACTCGCACGCAGGTCGCCGTCGAAACGGGATGCAACGGCGACGCGCCCAGGAACCGCCCTTGTGAGGCCAGTTCATGACACAGCGCCGCCGATTTGTCGCGGCAAGCCTCGCGTTCGTCCTCGGTCCAGGCGTTCTCGGCCCCATAGGCCAATAACAAATACTTCATGAGCTTTTCACTCTCTGAATTAAGGGAGATGGGAGGGCGAAGCCGCTGAGCCGTTTATGAACAGCGACCATGGTCAATCGCAGAACCGTCGCGGCTCGGCAGGAGCCTCGGCCTCCCGAATTCAATGGATTATTTGACGCGGTGATAGTGCGCCGTCATGAACTTGGTCCAGTTGCCGTCGTCGCCCTGTAACTGCGACGAGAGCGTCCAGTGGTCCTGATCGATCATCTCAAAAATATCCTGGTAATTGGCGGTGCCAGGGCCATCGAACTTGGGCCCCACCGTATCCAGCACGAGCACTCGTTTGGCGGCATCGCGAGTACCCGAATAAATCCACAACTGCCCCATCACCGAGGCAATGAACGAGCCGACGAACTTCTGCGCCGTCGCGTCATAGCCCAGCGTGATGATGGACTGGCACATCTGGCCGTCAGGCGTGTCGCCTTCGCCTTCGAGCAGCACCCACAGCCCGCCGAGCGTTCGTGCGACGACTTTGCCGGTCGACTTCATGGGAGGCTGATCAGGATCAGGCCCCGCGGCGCATTCCGACTCGAAAGTCCAATTACCCGCCAGTTGAGCCAGCCACTGATGTTCTTCTTGCGCTTGAGCAAACATAATTTCTCTTTCTGAAAAGACAGGTTTCATGAAGTAGTCGAGCGACCAACCAGCCGTTCGACAGCAATCAGAAAAAACTCACAACAATTCCGCGAGCCGCCTTGTCAGGAAGCGGCGCTCCGGTGCCTGTTGAACTCGTAACAACGCATGCTCGTAGGACTTGCGAGCTTCGCTGGCCTGCCCCAGACGACGGCACAAGTCCGCGCGGGCGGCGTGAGCCAAGTGATAATCCAGCAAGTCACCCCGCTGGAGGATCGCATCAACGAGCTGCAAACCGGTTTCGGGGCCGTCCCGCATGGCGACCGCGACCGCTCGATTGAGTTCCACCACCGGCGTCGGTTCAGAACGCATCAGCAGGTCGTACAGGCCGACGATCTGAGCCCAGTCGGTGGCGGCGGTGCTCGGTGCATCCGCATGAATGGTAGAGATCGCCGCTTGCACGGTGTAAGCCCCGAACTGCTGCGAAGACAGCGACCGCTCGATCAACCGCTTCCCTTCCGCGATGAGTTCCCGGTTCCACAACGACCGGTCCTGATCTTCCAGCAGCACCAGATCGCCCTCGGCCGTGGTGCGGGCAATGCGACGGGACTCGTGCAGCAACATCAACGCCAGTAGTCCCATTACTTCCGGGTCGGGCAAGAGTTCCAGCACCAGCCGCCCCAGCCGGATGGCTTCCGCCGACAGATTGGGCTGAGTCAATGAGTCTCCAGACGATGCCGAATAGCCCTCGTTGAACACCAGATAAATGACCGAGAGCACCGAACCCAGCCGCTCCGGGAACTTCGCCAGCGACGGTACTTCGTAGGGGATGCCGGCCTCGCGAATCTTCGTTTTCGCCCGGACGATCCGCTGAGCGATCGTCGTCGGGACGGTCAGAAAGGCGTCCGCGATCTGCTCGGTGGTCAGGTCGCAGACTTCGCGCAGAGTCATGGCCACCTGCGCTTGCGGAGACAACGCCGGATGGCAGCACGTGAACACGAGCCGCAGTCGGTCGTCTTCGATTTCGTGGCTGGCGCGCTCGGCGTTGACGCTGGAGAGTTCTTCAATCCGCCGGGCAACGACCTCGCGCGCCTGATCGGAATTCGTGCGTCGACGCAGCACGTCGATCGCCTTGAAACGCCCCGTCGTGACCAGCCAGGCCCGCGGATTCTCCGGCACGCCGTTGTGCTGCCACTGCTCAATAGCCGCCGCAAACGCTTCGTGCATAGCCTCTTCAGCGAGGTCAAAATCCCTCAGCAGCCGCACCAGCGTCGAAAACACGCGCCGGGACTCTCGCACATACAAGTCGCTGACGAACTCTCGCATAGTCGGCCAGAACAGAGTGATGGTCGGACCCACAACCCAACAAGCCGGATCAGGAACGAACGCAATCGAACCTGCGGCACACCGCCAACAAGCGTACCGCGCCCCCACCCCCACCGCGACTCACGACAACCCGCAACCCATGAGGCCCTCGCCGCCGCTCGGCAATGAGCCCGAACAACTTGCTTGTCCAATCCCAAAGTAACAAGAGGCATTACGGAACGTCGCGCCAAACGCGTGGGTGGCCCCGATTGACAGCCTGCGGTCTATCGGGGTCGCGCAGCGACAAGAAGTATCAACTTGTGCGTGCATCGATCCGTACAACCTCTTGCAGCTATCGCCGCCCCGGTAGCCCAAATGGGCAGCCGGGTCCACTCGGCGGCTCCCCTTGTAGCATGGACGCCCCGTCCGTGCTGCTTGATCGACCAACGCACGGACGGGGGCGTCCAGGCTACTCAGCTTTCTTTTCCCGATGCTGAAACGCAAAGAGCACCGAATCTGGGATTCGGTGCTCTTTGCTTGTTCACAGTGGGCCGGACAGTCTCAGCGAGTTAGCTCGGGGCCCTGCGGACACGCTTGGTTGGATTACCACCAGCCGAGGTTGACGCTGGTACGGCCGTTACCAACTTGGACTCCGACACCCGGTCCCGGGGCGTAATAGCTCTGGTACGGGGCGGAGTAGTAACCACCGTAACCGTAGGACGGTCTGGAATAACCATATCCGTAGTTATTGCCGTATCCATAATTGTAATTGTTGCCATAGCCGTAGGACGGGCTGGAGTAGTAGTGCCTGTGGTACGGCACGTACTGCTGATCGTACCAACCCCAATAGCCTCTCCAGTACGGCCCCTGATCAGCCTTCGTCGTCTCCGGCGTTGCAAGAGACCCCGCGGCCATGGTGGCGACGATCAGCAGAGTTTTCAGATATGCATTCATTGGAGAATCTCCCCTTCAATCTAAAGATGATGAGCCCGGATCGTACTACCGTTCCGGTTTTGCCTGGCTTGAATCCGGACGCTGGTGCGTGCCGAATTACAAGCCACAGTTCTTTCAGCGTCTTAGGAATTGGTTACATCAATTCTTGGAATCTTTTTTGCCTTCGATGAGTACTCGAAGCTGTTTGATTTCTTCACGCAACGAAATAATTTCGTTTTCAATCCGTTCATTCTGCTCCGCAGCGCGGCGTTGGTGCTCAAGCTGCATGGCATACGGCGGGATGCCGTCGAAATAGTTATTACCGGATCGTTGCTGCTGTTGTTGGTCGGGCGATTGGTATTGCGCCTGCTGAATCTCGTTGTTCCAGCGAGGCTGGAAGGCGAAACGACTGCCCAGGATCACGGGCACTTTCAGCTGTTGTTGATCGCGACGAACGAGCAGTTCGATTTGAGCTTGTGGCTGAAGTTCGCGAACCAGCATGACGACGTCCGACGTTCCGTCGACCTTCTGATCCTGGATCTGCAGAATGATGTCTCCAGTTTGCAGCCCCGCTCGCGCCGCCGGGCCGGACGGATAAACGTGGGTAATCGTGGCCCCCTGGACTTTGTCATCTCCTTCTTCGAGATAGACTCCCAGCCAACCACTATCCGCGTTGGCGGCGGGCACAGTAGCAGTCACGGTATAGCGCTGACCGCCTCGATCGATGATAATCGGGATCGGCCGGCCGGCGTTCGCGTACAGAAATGCTTCCAGTCGGCGCGGATTCGCGAAAGTCATACCCTCGATCGAAACAATGCGGTCGTTCTGGCGCAGACCAGCTTGTCGCAGGGCGCTGTTCTGTTCGATGGTCGTGACCGTCAGACCCTGATCTCCTTGCGCCTGGAACTGCACGCCCAGTGCGGCAGCCTTTGCGGCTTCGGCCCGGTCACTTCTCGGCGCGCCTCGTCCGCCTTCGGTGCCCGGCTTGTCCTCCCGGCGTGCGCCTGGCTGACCTTCAGCCGGCCGTTGTGCATCTGGCTTCGCTGGAGCGGCTTGCTCTTGAGCTGGTTTAGCTACGTTTGGCTGTGCCGGTTTCGGGTCGGCTTGATTCTGTGCCGTGGCAACGGCGATCCCTACGACAGCAACAGAAACAATTCCCAGAATGGGACTCAATCTGGGTAGGAAGGAACGGATCCGCTTCATGTAATTTCTCCTCCAAAAGAGTTGAGCGAGTGGAGGGACCACTCGATGATCCTCGAGGCAGCAATGGCGATGCTGCTAGCAACAACGAGGTCGAATGGGATCTGCGGTCAGCAGATATTGTTCCGGGCTGGCGCGCCGCCTAAACCCGTAGAAGAAGTGGTGAATCACGATCCAAGTAATTCAGGCGACATACCGAGTTCTGCAAGAAATTGAGAGCTGATACGGGCAGATGCTTAGAGCGAGAATATTCTTAGAAAAAGGAACTTCGATCCAACTCAAGACGGGTTGGTGAGCAAGCGAAGGTCGCTTCACAACCCTTCCGGTAGGAATCTGATCGGCTCGCTCAAGCAATTCCCGGAGGCAAGTCAGTCCTCTGGTGTGCCACCCTCCGGTCGACTGACGGTGCGGCGTGAGAACTCTCTTCGGCACGTTGGCGACTGCGGCCAACGGTCAGCCCAGCTGGTCACGTAGGCGACGCAGCCTTCGTAGCATGGACGGCCGCGTCCGGACTGCTTGATAAACACACGGCACGGACGGAGCGTCCATGCTACCCAACCCTCTTTGCACGGATGCAAACGCTGGCTGCAGAATGATCCGACGACTGGCTGGGCCGGATCGAAAAGCAAGGTGCGGCAAATCGCAGCTCACACCACGCACTCGACTTTTCCAAGTGCTGAAAAACGAAGAGCACCGAATCTGGGATTCGGTGCTCTTTGTTCGTTCGCTGGCCCTCAGGGGGCTTCAAGCGAGCTCGACGGGGCTCGAACCCGCAACCTCCGGATCGACAGTACGGCGCACAAACCGATCGTCGTTCGGGTTTGTCCGGCGCTGCCGGCCACCGCGGGCAACCATAGGGGGGGCTAAATTCCTCCCAGCGGGAGGGATCTAGACCGCGTAGTCCCGCGCCGCGCGTTTCCGAAAGTTTTCAAGGGGGGGTGGGGGGCTGCCGCAACAGGCCCTCAACTTGCATGCGGACCGCCTCTTCGACTTCG
The DNA here is from genome assembly GCA_964386705.1 of uncultured Planctomycetaceae bacterium. Taxonomy (GTDB): domain Bacteria; phylum Planctomycetota; class Planctomycetia; order Planctomycetales; family Planctomycetaceae; genus AM-0621. The sequence goes on along the minus strand of CAYLTY010000013.1, from coordinate 63,256 downwards.
CATAAAAAATCAGCAAGGCGTTCGAGTTGTTGGACCGAACCGGCAAACGCTTTGACGCAACTGTCGATCGCGGATCGCACCACCGCAAAGACATCGCGGCCGGTTGCCGCTGCCTTGGTCTGCGCGCCGAGTTGATCGGCTGACAGTGACGACGCGGTCGCCGCGTTGAGCAGCTCGTCGGCATTGCTGCGCGCGACGACAACGAGGAAGTGCTTCCAGTTGAGTGATGGCCATCGGCCGCGAGTCTCCCCGAATCGTTCATACACGCGGCGCGCTTGCCAGATGGCACCGCGCGAACAACGCAGCTCTGTTGCCAGGGCCTGGTCGGTGTGTTGGTCACTCAGCGCGCGCCAGCTGGTGGCACATTCGCCGAGCTTCCAGTTGGCATCGCTGACCCCCTGATCGCGGGACCGCACGGCCTCTCGAGCCTGGTCAATCAGTTCCTTCTCCGTGCCCGTTGTCATCGTGACTCCAATCAAAGTGCTGAGCGATCAGGTCGCAGGTCTCTGTCAGTTTGCGGCCACACTGGCCAGCGGCTCGATCGACCAATCGAGCCCAGCTCGCGCGACTCAAACCAACGTCGGGCTGCGTCGCGAAGTACCCCACCAGGTAGCGTTGGAACAATCCCGGTATCGCATGCTCGCCCCCTTCGCAGAACCGTCTCATCCAGAGCCAGAACTGTTCGCACCGAGTGTTGAACTCGATGCGGCTGCCGTCAGGTCCGATCAGCTGCATGCGTCCCTCCGAAGGTTTGTGAGATCAACCGCCGCGTTCGTTGGAGCTCCCTGAGCATGCTCAGCCGCGGCCGTGGTGCTGAGTACCCACAGATATCGATCACCATTTCGAGCGGTACCTTGAAGTCGTCCACCAGCATCACCGCGACGGCACCCCGCCAGCGCAGAGCGGGCACGATCTCGCGTCGCGCTTTGGTCGTGGCCATCACGGATTCGACGGTGACATCGACGGCCGAGTCTTCGCAGAACTTCTCCACCGACGACCAGAAGGAACCACCCGACTGCAGCTGCACGCCGGCAGCACGCTCATGAGACACGAAATCCACAGTGGCCTCCGGCGCAATGGTGTCGGTCCTAGTGACGACAGACACGTGAAACGCAAAACACGGCTGTTTTGTAGTACGGTGACGGGAGCAGCGACTTGCTGCGAGGAACCTCTGGCGTCGGCGCTATCCGGTTAGCGCGAGTGATGCGGTCTCAAGGATGGGGCCGCATTCTCTTCATGAACCGGTCGGACGTCTACATGAGCACGGAAGCTAAAGACCCGCTTGATGCCAGCGCCGTCGGCGAACTCGTTGACACGGGAAAGACGCTCAAAGCGCTCAAGGACTCCGATGCTCGCCTGGTCCTTCTGACCGTCGAAGAGTTCGCGATTTTTGTGGTGCTGGTGGCGCTGGTCCGCACCGGCGTCGTCTCGATCGATCAGCTCGTGAGCCTCGTAAAAGGCATCTGTGGTTGGATCGAATCCAACCCGGCGGCGACGACCATTCTGTGCGGCGCCGTGACCAAGATCGGCCATGCCATCACCCGACGAAGGGCCAAAGCATGATCGATCGACCCGAACCAACCATCACGCTGTGGAAGTGCGTTGCCGCGTACTGCGTTTCGCAGCTGCTCTTCGGTCTCGGTCTGGCGTTCATCGGCGGCTGCAAGGGCGTTGAACTCCCAGCGGGAGCGCAAGCCCAAGCGTCGAGTGTTGGCATTGAGATCGCGCCGCAAGGCCCGATCGGTCCGCACGTCACGTTCGGATCAAAGGCGATCACGATCACTACGGCGCAGCCCGATAATGCTCCGAACATCAACCGACTCCGCGTAGTTGCCCCTGGCATCGACGTGCGTTCGACGGTTGCGACGGGTGACGTCGGCACACAGGTTCGAGCAGCTGGTGGCCTGCCCGCGATCGAAGCCTTTTCTCAAGAAAACTACACGCCACAACCGCGAGCGGATCCAGCCGGACCGCCCGCATCAAGCCTCGGCCAACCAGAGCCCTGAACGGTCACATCACTCAATCCTTACCGTCTTTCAGGGCTCTGGGGCCTCTTACTCGCAAGCGTTTCTTGTGATCGCCCGCCTGCTGGATCATCGAGGTCGCGAAGCCTCTTGATCGAGATCAGAAAACTTCCTGTAGGCGGGCATTGTTTTGGAGCCATCCATGTCCGCACTGACTCAGCTGCAGATCGTCGCCCTGGGCGAAGCCATCAAGACCAAGGAACTCACAGCCGCGAAGAAGGATCTTCCGGTCGGAGTTCACAACGTCGACGTGACGGTTCGCATCACGGCCGCCATCACGAAGGCCGAGGATGCTGCCGCCAGCACAGGCACAGTTCCTGCGCCCGTGCAGTTGCTCGGTCCCGGCGCCGTGACGATGCTCCTCAAGCAGCTCGGCATCGGTCCGCAACGGCTCGATGAAGCCCTGCGGCAGATCTGCCACGACACGCTGCACGCACATAAGTGCAGCCAGCTGACGGACGCTGAGTTCGGTTCGGTCGAGACACTGGCGAACGTCTTCTCAGTTGTTGCCATTGATGTCGCTGGCAAATTGCCGCCGTTGGCTTTTGAAGTTCCGGGTAAGGCTGGCGCTACTCGAGTAACCGCAACCGTGACGGTCATCCAACCGACGCTGCCCGCTGTTGGCGAAAAGTTTCCGCGCATCGCTGCCGGTACCGAGCGAACCCCTCGGCCCCGGAAGAAGAAGCCAGCATGACACGCGACGGCACCAACGAAATCGTTCGCCTCTCAGCTCAGAGCTGGGCGGCGCTCATCGGCACGGCCGGCTTGATCCTCAGCGGTTTGCTGTACGTGGTGCGCGAGATCTCCGCTCAAGGCGCAACGCTCAGCGCTCTGCAGAAGCAAGTTGACCGCCTCGAAGCGAAGGTGAAGTAACCATGTTCGATTCCGAAAGTTTGCTGATCGCGATCGCGATCGTGACGTTCGCAGGCTGCATTCTGGCGCTGGGCATTCCCGAACCGGCCAAGCGGCGTCGCCTCGGTCTCGGTCCGTTCTGCGTCCCTGCGCTGTTCGTCGCGATCGCATTGAACATCGTCGGCTGCAGCGCTCCGTGTCACACCTGTGGTCCTTGCCACATGCCGCCGTGTCCGCCGCCCGTTTACGTTTGCCCGCAGGTCGAACGCTTCACCGAACCGATGCACCCGATCCTGCGAAAGGACGGTCGCACCGAATACATGCCTCACGGCGCGTTCAAAGCGTGGGTAACCGATGACGCGCCGAGCACCCCAAAGCCGGCGGCTACTGAGTAGCCGCAAGTCAGACATCTCCGTGAAGGGGCCTGCAGGTGATACGTCACAGCCTGCAGGCCCCACCTTTCGTCGATCTCGCGAATCCTCTTGTGGCCGTGGTTACGGCTACCGTTGGCAGAAGTACTCCATTCAGTACCGCATTGAGCATCCGCTCTGCGTGCATTGCCAGCTCTATTCGCGAGTGACGCCTTCCGAGTGCGTGGACCACATCACGCCCGTGACGGGTGCCGACGACCCTTTGTTCTGGTTGCCCAGCAACCACCAGGCGCTGTGCTGGAAATGCCACAGCATCAAGACCAGGACGACCGATGCCGGTCGCGGTCGAGTCATCCCCTTTTCGTAAGGACGTCGCTTGAGCTCTTGCCCTCCATTGAACCCTGCAACTCTGAAAGCACCCTTCCCCTACTTCGGCGGCAAAAGCCGAATCGCTCCCGAGATCTGGCGGCGCTTCGGACCGGTCGACAACTACGTCGAGACGTTCTGCGGTTCCGCTGCGAACCTGCTGGCCAGACCAGACTATGGGGAGTCCGAAGTCATCAACGACGCCTGCGGCTTCGTGGCCAACTTCTGGCGGTGCGTGAAGCTCAAACCAAAGGAGCTCGCGCAGCATGCCGACTGGCCGGTCAACGAAAACGATCACCACGCGCGACACGCCTGGCTGCTCACTCAGATCGATGGCCTTCGCTCGCGACTTGAAGGTGACCCTGACTACTGCGACCCGCGCATTGCCGGTTATTGGGTCTGTGGCATCTCATCCGCCATCGGTCGCTATGGAGCTGGTGACGGACCATGGCGCTCCGTCGAAGGCAAACTGGTTCGTATCGACAAGAAGACGGCACCGAAGGGGCCGGGCATCTCGCGTCAGATACCGAAGGCCGGTTGGAACGGCATTCACGCGCGGGGCCCGAAGGCTGAGAGCTACCACGGTTCCTGCGATCGCTGGGCAACGCACGTCGAAGAGACGATCCAGTTGCTGAGCGATCGCCTGCGTCGCGTGAAGGTCATGTGTGGAGACTGGCAGCGCGTGCTGACTCCGTCGTTCACGACCGGCCGAAAGAAGAACGGCATCACGGCCGTGTTTCTGGACCCGCCTTACGCGAGCGAAACCGAATGCGACCAGCACCTCTACCGCATGACCGATGGCCAGGTCTCTCACGCCGTTCGCGCATGGGCGATTGAACATGGGAACGACGAACGGTGGCGCATCTGTCTCGCTGGCTACGAAGGCGAACACGCGATGCCGGACGATTGGGAGTGCTTCGCCTGGTCCGCAACGGGTGGCTACAGCAACCGAGGCACGAGTAACCGCCATCGCGAGCGTTTGTGGTTCTCGCCTCATTGTCTTGAAGGTGCATGATGGGAAAGCGCGGTCCGATCAAGGGCGCCCGCAATGCCGGCCGTCCGCCCGGACCCGCTCAAAGTTCATCGACAAACGGCCCACGCCGCAAAGCCAAGAGCGACAGCCTGGTTGCAGCGTGGGCCGCGTCGTTGAAGGAACTCACGTTCGACGAGTTGCGCGAGCACTGCGGACGCTGGCGCCCGCTGGAACCGCAGGACCATCTGCTGGTGATTGTGCTCTACGACCTGGTGGTCGAGTACTCGGAGCTGCAGGCCGCACTGATGAAGCTCAGCTGCACCAAGCGCGTGACCGTGAATAAGTCCGGCGCTGAAGGCACCAAGGCCATCGTCTGGATGCGGGACAAGGCCCGCGCCGAGCTGCTCAAGCTCGGACTGAAGTTTGGTCTCAGTCCGGGCGATCGCGCACGCATGGGGGAAAAAGGACAGGACGAAGACGACGAAGAGGACGAGCTCGAAGCTCAGCGGAAACACGGCGAGCAGATAGCCGCTCAGCGAAGGAAAGCTGTGAAGAATGCCGCGCCCAAGACCCGCTCGCGAACAGCTGCGGTACGAAGTCGAGAAGTATCAGGACCTCGTACTGTCAGAAAAAAGACCAGCGGGAAGGCTGGAAAAACTCGCGATCGAAAGACAGCTGCGCGACCTGAAGGAAGCGAAGGCGCGGAAACTTGAATTTTCCTGGGATCACGCGCTGCACGCGTGCAACTGGTTCCCGTTGTTGCGGCATCCGAAATTATCGGCAGCCGGTAAACCGTTTGAACTGGTCCCCACTCAGAAGACGCTGATCAGTTACCTCTTCGGCTGGCTGCAGGCCGGTACCGAGCTGTATCGCTTCAATCAGTTCTTCTACAGCGTGGCGCGCGGTGGCGGCAAAAGTCCGCTCGTCGCCGGCATCCTCGCGAAGAAGATGTGCAACGACCTGCCGCTGTCGTTGGCGGGTGAATGCGTCTGCTGCGCGACGACGCGGTCGCAGGCCACCGAGTACGTCTGGCAGCAGGTCCGCGATTTCCTCGGCGCGAACAAGTCACTGGCGAAATGGTCGCGTCGGCTGCAGAAGCTGATCGAGTTCCGGATCCGCAAGCACGGCGCGGATTATGTGTCGACGCTGAAGGCCCTGGGAGCTGACGGCAGCGTCGCGGACGGTGGCGGTTATCTGGTGGCCGTGATCGACGAGCTGCACGCCTTTCGTAACACCGCCGCGCACCGCGAGCTGGTCGACAAAGTGCAGAAGGGCATGGGCAAGCGCGAGAACTGCCTGCTGTGCTTCACCACGACGGCCGGCAACGATCAGTCGCTGGCCTACCGGCAGAAGCTGGAGTTTGCCGAGAAGGTACTCACCCGCCAGGTCGAGGCCGATTTCTTCTTCCCCTGGATCATGGCGGCGGATCCGGCGGACGACGTCTATTCGCCGATCAGCTGGCAGAAGGCCAACCCGCTGTTGGGCATCACGGTCTCGCTGAAGACGCTCGAAGACGAAGCGGCCGAAGCTCGCGAGAGTCCTGTCAGTCTGACGAGCTTCAGACGGTACCGACTCAACCAGCTCGTCAGCTCCGTTGTCAAAGCCATCCCGCCTGAGAAGTGGGCACGCGGCAACGGCGAGCTGCCGGAGCTCCTCGGCCGGGAGTGTCACGGCGGCTTGGACCTCGGCATGATTAACGACTTGGCGGCGTGGGGACTGTGCTTCCCGCCCGACAATGAGTTGGATCCGTACTACGTCATCAATCAGGCTTGGATCCCGCGCGGCTGCCCTCACAACTTGAACGCCGAGCCATGGGCGAAGTTCGTGGCGAATGGCTCACTGATCGTCACCGAAACGGAGATGACGGACCACATTGCCATCCGCCAGCGCATCGTCGAGGACTCGCACCGCTACCACATCAAGACCATCGCCGCGGATCCGCAGAACTGCCGCCTGATGATGGACGAGCTGCTCAACGATCACGGTCTCGAAGTTTTCAAGTTCACTCAGAACCACAAGTTCTATCATGAGCCCTTCAAGCTGCTGTATTCGGCCGTGCTGCAATCGCGTCTCCTTCACGGCGGCGATCCCCTGCTGGCGTGGTGCGCGGATAACGTCGTGCTGGAAATGAACACCTTCGGTCACTGCATGCCGAAGAAAGCCAGGTCGCTCGGAAAGATCGACCCCATCGTCGCGATGCTGATGGCGTTCTCTGAGTGTGTCTTCAGCGAAGCGCAGCGGTCGATCTATGAGACGGAAGGCATGCGAACGGTTTGACAGCGCACGGGCCAGCGTTCTGGCATGTTCCAGAAACTCCGCACACTTGCCGCCCGTTCGTTATCAGCATTGTCGCGGTCTCTTGAGGATCCGCAGCTCTCGCTGACGGACCCGGATGGCTGGGACGATATGTTCGACGGTGGCGGGCGCTCCGTCAGCGGCGAGCGAGTTTCGCGACGCACGGCACTCACCTTGTCGGCCTTGTATCGCGGTGTCGGCCTGATCTCCGGCACGGTCGGTAAAATTCCGTGCTACTGCTGGCGCGGGACTGAGGAAAAAAAAGAACGCGACATCAAGCACCCGTCGCACCGGCTGGTGCGGTGGAACGCCAACCCCGAGATGACCGCGTTCACGCTCCGCGAGACGATGACAGCCCACGCGATCCTGCAGGGCGGCGGGTTCGCGTACATCAAACGCGCTCCGGATGGGACACCGCTCCGGTTGAACCTGCTGCTGCCCGATCGTACCTACCCGGTTCGCGTCAACGGCCAGCTGTACTACGTGACGTCGATCGGTGGAACGCTCGAAGACAAACACTCCGAGATGGTCACCCTGTTCCCCGACGAAGTCCTGCACATTCACGGGCTCGGGTTCGACGGCCTCACCGGGTACAGCGTCATCGAGCTGGCCAAGACAGACTTCGGCGCCGCGATCGCGAAGGTAAAGCACGAAGCCACGTTCTTCCGCGACGCGATGACGCCGCACATCATCATCGAAGTTCCCAAGCAGATGACCGCGCCCGCGTATGCGCGGTTGAAGGCCAGTTGGAAGAGATCACTTCCCGGCAACAATCGCGACGCCCGGCTGCACGAGACCGCGCTGCTCGAAGAAGGCGCGAAAGCCAACCCGATTCAAGTCAGCGCGGCTGACGCACAGTTGATCGAGTCCCGCAAGTTCGACCTGGTCAGCGCGTCGAACTGGCTGCATCTGCCGCCGCACAAGCTCGGCGGTGAAGGTCGCGCCGCCTATGCGTCGCTTGAGCAGGAGAATCAATCCACGCTCGACGAAGCCTTCGACCCGTGGTTCGTCCGCTGGGAACTCGAATGCCGTCGCAAACTGCTGACCACCGAAGAGCAGGAATCCGAATCGCACTTCTTTGAGTTCGTTCGTGAAGCTCTGCTGAGGTCGAACCTCGCCGCGCGAGCGTCGTACTACCGCATGGCGCTCGGCGGTCGACCGTGGATGCTGCAGAACGAAGTTCGTCGCCGCGAGAACATGCCGCCGGTACCAGGGGGCGACGTGATGCTGGATCCGCTCAACATGGGCAAGCAAGGCGGCAACCCGGATGAGCCTCAGAGCGATGATCTGAAACCCAAAGACGGCACCAACGACGAAACGCAGGATGACACCGACGAGAACGGTCAGCCGGTTTGATCGCGCATCAGGCCCTGAAGCTGTTGAAACATCGTGTTCACGCTGATCGCACTTCCCTGTTTGGTGACCTATGAAACTTTCGCCCGGTCAGACCCGCTCCGCTCCGCAGCTCCGTGACGTTGGCGCCGAGCAACCGAAGTCGATTCACGGTTACGGTGCCGTGTTCTATCGCGCCGACGATCCCGGCACTGAATACTGGCTGTGGTACGACATGGTCGAGCGGATAATGCCCGGCGCGTTCGATTCGGCAATTCAGAAAAATGCCGACGTCCGAAGTTTGTTCAACCACGACAGCAATCTGCTGCTCGGGCGGACCTCCTCGAACACGCTGGCACTGTCCGTCGACGCGACCGGCCTGCGGTACGACGTCACTCCGCCCAACGCCCGGGCAGACGTGCTGGAAGCGGTTCAGCGGAAAGACGTCGACGGCGCGAGCTTCATGTTCTTTCCGCTGGAATCAGTCTGGCGCGAGGAACGCCGCGAAGACATCACGATCTGGATTCGTGAGATCACCGACGTCGAACTGCTCGAAGTTGGCCCCGTCGTGTGGCCGGCCTACGAGTCGACAACGGCTGACGTTCGCTCCGACGCTGGCGGTGCGAAAGCAGCGCCCGTCAGTCGGTACCGCGAATGGCTTGAGACCCACATCCGCAGCGCCCGCGAGAGCCGTGACACCTGGCGTCAGTCCCGCAGCTCGGCCGTAAACCGCAGCCGCATGCTGCGCGCCGTCGAAATCGATCTGGACCTGCGTCGCGCGCAATGAGCCCCGCCTGAGTGTTTGGCAGCAAGGAAGCCGCCCGTCACTCCAGCAAGGAAGCTCGAATGGTCATTGCGACAGGTCTCACCCTCACTCAAGTCTTTGAACAGCGAACGAAGGTCGGCAACCAGATGCTGGCTCTTCGCGACAAGCACAAGCAAACGCAAGGTGACTGGCCGGCTGAAGACGATGCCGAGTTCACGCGGATGTCCACCGAATACGACGAGCTGAAGACACGCGAAGTCGAACTGGAAGGCGAGCGCCAGCGCGTCACGCAACGGGAAGAGCGTCTCAAGCGCTTGGGTGACATCGAGCAGGATTTGAAGCGTCAGCGCCCCGAGCCAGGTCGCGACGACTTCAGCGCCCGCGATCGAGGCGACCCTCGGGCGCTGGAGCGCGATCAGTTGCTGGCTCTGCAGGGCTGGTTGCGAATGGCTCACGACAAGGGGCCAAGTCGTGAACAGCGTGAAGCTGCTCGCCGCTGCGGTTTCAGTCTCAACGCCAAGCGCCATCGTCTCAATCTGACGCCCACCGAGCTCTACAACACGCGTGAATCCGCATGGATGTCCGGCGGTCAACCCACCGCTCAGCGCCTGCAACGCGCTTCGATGAGCGTCGCCGTGGCTGCAGATGGTGGCCACACCATTCCGACCGACCTGATTCTCTCCTTCGAGAACAAGCTGCTGACCATTGGTGGTCCGCGTCCTGTGGCCAGCGTGATGCGAACGTCTAACGGCAACCCACTGGGCTGGCCCGGTCTCGATGACACCGCGAATACGGGCGCTCAAGTCGACGAACTCTCCTCGCTCGATCTCGACACCAGCGTGAATCCCGCGCTGAGCAAGCTGACGTGGAACGCCTATAAGTTCACGTCGAAGTCGGTCCGCGTGTCGTGGGAACTGCTCGAAGATTCGCCGTTCAACTTCGCGGTGGTTCTCGGCGGTCTGCTGGGCGAACGCCTCGCCAGGATCACGACCAGCAAGATGACCACGGCTAACGGCAGCGGCACTCCGCAGGGCGTTTCCGTAGGCATCAGCGCCGGAGCGACCTCATCGTCTGCGACGGCCTTCACTGCGGACAATGTCATTGAGCTGACTCACTCGATCGATCCCGGCTACCGGGTCGGCGACAAGGTCGGCTTCATGATGCACGACAACATCGTCGTTTACGTCCGCAAGCTGAAAGACGGTCAGGGCAACTATCTGTGGATGCAAGGCGCGCTGGCCGGCGTCCCCGATCGTCTCGCTGGTTACCCGTTGACCATCAACCAGTACATGGACAGCGCCGTGACGGCGTCCAAGAAGGTGATGATCTTCGGCGACTTCTCGAAGTACTGCATTCGCGACGTTGGCTCGTTGCGGTTGCGCCGACTCGAGGAGCGATATGCCGACACCGACGAAGTCGCGTTCATCGCTCTGATGCGCATGGATGCCCGCTGGTGCAACACGGCCGCGGCGAAGTACCTCGTCACTGCCGCTTCCTAATTCGTCAAGCTGTCGCGAGGCCGTTGCGCCGTTGCATCCGCCCCGCTTTTCTCAAGAAAAGGTCACCAATGGCACGCGTGAAACTCAGTGGGTACAGCAACATTCCGGGCGCTGTTGGCGGCAAGGATGATGAGATCGACGTCGAAGATCCGGCGACGGTCACGTTCCTCGTTGAACATGGAATGGGAGTGAATCTCGATGCACCGAAGAATATCCCCGTCGCTGGCAGCGCTCCTGCTGATGGCGAGCCAAGTCGGCCTCTCACACCGCCTGCCGACACCGGAAACGGCGATGCGGCCGCCCAGTCCAAGTCAGGCGAGTCAGAAGCCCCGAAACCCCGGCCGCCCGCGAGACGTAACTAGACGTCGTTGAAGCGTCCGGCGTCCGCTGTTCGATTCAGAACAAGGCCGAGTGAGCTCTGACTCCCTCGGCCTTTTGCGTGGAGTAGTCCGATGGGTTTGAAACGTACCGTCGCACCTGCAGCACTGCCCGTCACGCTGGCGGAACTCAAAGCCCACCTGCGCATCAGTTGGGACAGCGAAGATACCGCACTGGGGATCTACCTGGCGGCGGCGATCGAACGCGTCGAGCAGCTCACCTGGCGGGCGCTGATCAACCAGACCTGGCAGCTGACGTTGCCGAGTTTCCCGCTGTGGTCGAGCCGCGATTCCAAACGCATCTTCCTGCCGATGCCGCGGCTGGTGTCGGTCACCTCGATCGAGTACCTCGACCCACGGGGCGACGAGCAGGAGTTGGAAGCTGAAAGCTACTGGCTGAGTACCAGCTCCGAGCCCGGCGCGATTGTCGCAGCGAACGGCTTCTGGCCGGCGACGCTGGATGGTTACCCGGAAGCCGTGACGATCACCTTCGTCGCCGGTTTCGGTTCCGCTGCGAGCAACGTACCGAACGAACTCCGCGCCGCGATCCTGCTGGCGGCAGCCGACCTGTTTGAGCACCGTGAAGCGACCAAACAACTCAGCGGAACCGTGATCGACTGCGTCGAGGCGCTGTGCTCTCCCCATCGCGTTCGAGACGATCGGATTGCCGACACGATGGCAGCCGCCTTGCTCCTGGAGTAACCGATGCCCGCCGCAAAGTTCCGCGAACCGCTGGCCTTGCAGCGGCCCAAATCGAACCGCACGAAAGACGCTCTCGGTCACATCGACACCACCGACGCAGGCAACTGGGACGCAGTGACAACGCTCTTTGCGGAAGTGCTCGCCGTCGGATCCACCGAAGCCAAAAGCAAGGGCGTGACGTCTGCCGAGACCACGCATGTCATCACCGTGCGTTACAGCCCGGCCGCATTGGCGGCGACAAACACGCATCGTCTGGTCAGACCGAATAACCAAGTGCTGGCCATCACGTCTCTGCCGCGGGATCCGGACGGCTTGCAGCGAGAACTCATCCTTGAGGCCAAGCTCGGAGTGTTGTGATGGACCTGATGGAAGCGCTGGCCAGGTTGGAAGAAGAGATTCCGGAAAAGGTCGCGCGAGCGATCATCAACGAAGTGATGGACGACTTTGAAGACGCCATTCACGACGAGCTCGACGCGGACAACGAACTCAGTCCGGAACTGAAAGCGGCGTTGCATACCACCGTTGGACGTCGCGGGCTTCGCGTAGGACGCAACTACGGCGGCAAAGTCGGCTTCGGCGTCGGACGCGGCTACGCAGCTCGCTCACGACGCTCCAACGGCCGCAGCGGCGTCGGACTGAGCGGCAACAACGTGCATTGGTTCATCTTGGGAACTCAGGACCGATTCACGGGGCGACGCAGCTGGCGCGTGAAGGGTGGTGGCCGTCGTACTCGAGAGACGGGCAACCCGGTTCGCTACAGCGGTCGCATTAAACCGATCCGCGTCATCCAACGGGCGATGAAACGCCTCAGCGGCCGCGAAGGTCAGCTCAGCGAGACCGCTCGGCGCGTGATCGCTCAACAACTGCGGTGATCGCGCAAGCATGCCCGTTCGGGCATGACCAAGCCCATCACCTACCGCTTCGACACGTTGATCGACCGACGTGTTTCACTCCGCACCAGGCTCATCGCGGCAGCTCAATGCGCCGAGTTCTGCTACGGCGACGACGTGAAATGGTTCGACCTCTCAGCACGTGCTGGAGCTGGGTTTTCGGAAGTCATCAACATCCACCGGCCGGAAGCGTGCCTCGACGCTCAAGTCTGCGTCGCCACCACCGGGCAGGTCTGCATTGTGGCCTACCGAGGCACGCCAGCGCATTCGATTCCCGCTTGGCTGCGGAACTTTCAAGCCCGACGTTCCAACTATCTTGGGCGTCGAGTTCACGCGGGAATGCTGGCGGAATTCGCAGCGCTTCAGAAGGAGCTGCGTCGAGTACTCGACTATTGCCAGGGCGATCGCAAGCTGGTGCTTCTCGGGCACAGTAAAGGCGGTGGCCTCTCCGAGATCGACGCCTTCACGCGAGTGACGCAAAAGCTGGATGTACCAGACATCTTCACGTTCGGAGCTCCGCGCGTGCTCAACTGGGATGCGGCCGCCGACATCGACACGTTCGTCGAATACTACGCGCCGTGCTGGGAGCATTATCGCGTCGTCCACAGCAACGACTGTGTGCCGTTGGTACCGGGAATCTCGAACTGCTGGCGATACCGCCACGCTGGCGAGCTCGTGCTCGTCACGGAAGACGGCGAGCTGATCGATCAGCCGACCTGGTACCAGCGACTCCGCGAAACCGTGCGGGGTTACCGGATGGACGCCGTCGAAGATCACTTCATCGACTCGTACCTCGACGCTTTGGAGAAGCACGAGTGATTATCGAAGAGGCGCTCCGCGCGTACCTGTGTTCGGTGACGGGAGTGACGGACTTGGTCAGCGACCGCATCCAATGTGGTGAGTTCGTTCCGGAAGGTTCCGCGTTGCCCGACGTCTACTACGAAGTCAGCCATGACGGTTATCAGGACACGTTCGACGGTCTCGGCGAGAACCTGCAGTTCCCCATCGTCGAGATCACGTGCCGCGCGCTGAAGGCGATCGACGCGTCACGGATCTGCAGCGCCGTCGTCAACGCGCTCCGAGATGCACCAGGCGTCAACGTGACTGTCGGTGCCACCACGGCCGCTCCGTTCGCCGAGATCGACGTCGACGATCCCGGTAGCCACGTGCCGAATGGCGAACTCGTCTCGGCGGCCGGAACCCAGCAATCCATCTACCGCTACGCCGCGCTGTTGACGATCGGTTTCGACTCAGCCGCGTAGCTGCACTTCGAAGGAGTTTCTCATGCGTCGTTCCAGAACCATTGATTGGCAAGTTGTCTCCGGCCTGATTGCCGTCGTGTTGTTCGTGTTCGCATTCGCCGGCACGACGGTGTTGAAGATCACCGGAGCCGCTGAATGGAAGTTTTCAGACGGGTCCCGATCGGGAGTGATCCAGAAGCTCAGCAAGCGCGGCATCTGGTGGAAAACGTGGGAAGGCGAACTCAACCTCGGCTACACGACCTCGACCACCGATGAGCATGGCCATCACATCGTACAACCCGCGATCTTCCATTTCTCGGTGTCGAACGACGACGTCGCCCGACGACTGCAGGTCGCGGAAGTCGGAGGTAAGCGCGTGACCCTGCTCTATGAACAATGGGTGATGCGGAAGTTCGGCAAGGGCGGGACGAGCTACGACGTCGTCGACGTCACCGATGCTTCGTCTCTGAAGGCAGAGCAGTAGCTCAGCGCAACGGCTCGCGTTCTGGCATCGCACGTTCTGGTTTCCGTTCCGGCCTCAGTTGGGTGATCTATGTCAGCTCAGAAAGTCAAAGGCACGCTCCTCAAGATCGACGTCAGTAGCGTGATGACGGCCGTCAGTCAGCTCACTGCGTTGCAGAGTCCGAGCATCGAGAACACCGCCTTCGAGTCGACCGACATCGACCAGGCGGATAAGGGCGAGAAGCACGAACCCACGGGCTACACCAAGTCCGATGGTTTCATGGCCGAGGGCTTCTTTGATGAAGCGCTGGCGGGTCACCTGGCCATTCGGACGAAGATCGCCGCGGCCGAGAAGATCGATTGGCAGATCACCTACTCCAACGTCGGCGCCTCAGTGCAGGAGTTCACGACGGCTGCCGCCAAGTGGGAGCTGATGACCGCTCTCAAAGAGGGCATGAAGTTCAAGGTCAGCTCGACAGCGATCGACGGTCAGCCCACCTGGACGACGTAACGCTTCAATCTTTGTAGGGCGGACAATCCTGTCCGCCTTCGCTTTGACGGACAGGATTGTCCGTCCTACCCCTCTTTGCACGGATGCAAACTATGGCTCTCCAAGTTGTGCTGGCACAACGCACCGAGGTTCGACGTCCCGGTCTGTCGATTGAAGACGTTCGCAGGTATCGGGCTCTGCACAGCGCGGGAAAGATCACCGCTGAGGATTGCGAGAAAGCCTGCTATCTCGCCGGTAAGCCAGGTGACGTCGTCGACGTCGAATGCAGTGACGTCAACCTGCTGGCATCGAATGGTATGATCCGGCCGCTGGACGTCGTTCCGACCGCCAAGGAAGCGTTCGAGAAACTGTGCTCAAAGCAGACGCTGCAGAAGCTCGAAGAGTTGATTCGACGGCAAACACGCCTGTCCGAGTTGCAGCTCACACAGAACGAAGAGTTCGACACGGATCCCAAACTGGTGAAGCGAGCCGAGGAAGCTCGCGCCGCTCGCCTGGATCCCGTTCCCAAGCGAACGATGGAAGAGCTGCAGATCAATGAACTCAACCGCCTGCGCGACGCGGGCGAGTTGCCCGACGAAGTCGATCCGATCAGCGACTCGAACAACGATGGCAATGAGTCCGGCGATCCGCTCAACGAAGCCACTGCAAACTGATTCTACCCGTTCTCCATTCCGTGGCCGGCGGCGTGAAGGGCTCATCCCCCGAGATCACGCCGCCGGTTTTTCGTCCGCAGTTTTCTCAAGAAAAGGTTTCGTCCGATGCCCAAAGTCATGTCCGATGGTTCCGAGCTGGTCGCCCCGTTCGCGCGCCGGTACCGCGAAGTCGAGTTCGCGGGAAAGACCTACCTGCTGGGTGATTACTCCGAAGCGGAGCGTCAGCAGTTCGTTGCTTCATGGGCCGACGATCCGACCATATTCGGCGCGGCCGCCAAGTTGTCCGACGCGGAGATGAACAAGCTCTTGCGGGCACGCGTCATCCAGGTCTGTTTGTTCCGCGCTGAAGAGTTGCGAGCGTTGCCGACGGATCATGCCACCACAGTGGCGATCGCGGCCGGTTCCGCTGGCCGCATCAACGTCCTCTACACCGCGCTCAGCGAGCTACTCGGCGGCAAGGATCACGTCGCAAAAAACTGAAGTGCGACCGCTCGCGAATCCTCGCGTGGCGGTTCGCTTTAGCCACCGGCTGCAAGACCGCCGACCATTACCTGGCGGCGGTCACTCCCGAGCAGTGGCGTGAAGCTCAAGCCTATGCGGGGCTCGAACCGTTCGGGCCCCGACAGCAAGCCGTGATGACCGCCCACCTGGTCGCGGCCATCCTCGCCCCGCACGGTGTGCAGGTCGACGTTTCCGAGACCCTTGAACGTCTCGGCTACTACATCCCATCAACACTTCCGGCAGACGACGCCGAAGCTGTGGAAATCTCCGCCAGAATCGGTCGCGCTTCGATGCCGTTGGGGTAAGGCGCGACATGTCCAACATTGGCGACTTGAGCGGTACGCTTTCGCTCGACATCAACCAGTTCAAATCGAACGCCAGGGCCGCGCGAACAGAGCTTGCCCTGGTCGAGGCCTCGCAAGCCAATGTCGCTCAAGTCGTCACTCCTAAGATCGACACCGCGCAGCTCCAGGCTGCCGGTCGCACGACGCGCGAAGAAGTTGGTCTGATCGATCGCGCGATCGAAAGCACGCTCCATCGCGGCCGGCAGCTCGCGGATGTTCTCGGCATCGTTTCCGACGTGGCCGTCAAAGGCTACACGGCTCACGCCGTTCTCAAAGGTGACGTGTTCGGCGCCGCTCGTGGCGCCACGCTCGACCGCATGACGCCCGGCGGTGCTTCCGAGGGCGAAGGTTCAGCCGATGGCATTGGGCTTGGCGACGCAGCCGGCATGGTGACTGTCGCGCGAGTCATTGGGCCACCCGCTTTCAATGTCGCGTCCTCGCTGGGTCTGATCTCGACCGCTGGCGTCGCGACGGCTGCAACGCTCGTCGGCATCACGGCGGTCGCGTTGCTGGCAGCTCCGGCGGTGCTGGCTGCAGGTCTCGCCGCCGAACACATGTCGCACAAGTTCCACGACGCGTTCACCGACGCGGCTGGATCCGCCCGGCTGACGCGCGACGAACTGCTGCAGTACCAGGACGCCGCACAAGCCGCTTCGCTGACGGGCGACCGTTCCTTCGGGGACATGGCCGGCACGCTGGGAGCGCTCAAGTCAACGCAGCAGAAGACATTCGGCGCGAAGGCTGGAGAAGCTGCGATCGCGTCACTGCCACAAGTCACCCAACTGGCTGGCGTGGCTGGTGTCAGCGATCAGGATGCGGTGAAGGTCCAGCACGACGTCGCGATCGCCTACCAGCTCCGCGGGCGGAACATCAGCGTCGAGAAAGACGCGTCGTACCAACAAGCTTTGAACGACCTGCTGGCGGCCGCGACGGACGTCAGCGGAACTCCGGTCAAAGATCTGGCCGATGGCCTCAAGGATCTGGCACCGGTTTCCGCTCAAGTCGGCTGGGGCATTCGCGACGCCGGCAACGCTGTCACCGCGCTCAGTCGGTCGCAGATGACAACGGCCGAAAGCACGACGCTGCTGAATGACACGCTGCCCGAGCTGCAGCTGCGCGCGATGTCGAACCGCGATGCGTTCGCCGAGTTCGGCCTCTCGCTGACGGACTCATCGGGACGCCTGGCGGGGTTGCCTGACATCGCGAATCAGTTCGCGATGGCCACCGAAGGCATGAGCGGCGCCCAACGCGACCAGGTCTACGCGATGCTCGGTCTGAGCGATGCCACCGGGCAATCGATCGACCAGCTCATTCACATGCGGTCGACGCTGAACGAAACCGCGGAGCAGTTCCGGTCGACGAGCGGCGCCGCGGCCGAGATGTCCGGTTCTCTCACGGACTCGTACCAGCAAGCGCAGGATGCGAATCAGGCTGCGTTGACGTCGATGATTTTCTCGATCGGCGACCTGTTCAACACGGCGAAAGAGGCGACGCTCACACCGATCTTTGAAGCGACAGCGGCTGTGTTAGGGCCTATGGCTACCGGCCTCGACGTTGTCACCGATTCGATTCGCGACACGGTCAACTGGGGTGCGGATCTCGGCAGCGAACTGACGACGATCGTCAGCTTCGGTGCGAAGTCATGGGCGAGCGACATCGCTGGTGGTTTCGGATCGGTAGCCGAGGCCTGCGGGTTGACCTTGGAAAACATCGAGCAGAGCCAGCTCGGTAAAGCGATCGAGTCCGGACTGAACGCTGGCAAGGGTGCGCTAGATTGGACGTGGCAGAAGTTCACCGGCTTACGGCAGGCGATTCGCGACCTGGCTAAAGAGTCAAAGGACGTTCAGGGCGAAACCGCTCTGCCTGATCCGATCAAAGCGATTCCCAAACTGAAGCTGTCGGCCGCTGAGCAAGCTGGCAGTTCGCAGGATCAGCAAGCGGAATCGATCGCGAAGTTGCGGCAGCACGTCCGCGACCTCGACGCCGTTTACGCTGCTGGTGGCATGAACGCTGATGCCTACGGCAAGGCGATGCTGGTCACAAAAGCCGACATCGACAAAGCCACGGGCGGCGCGCGTGCCGAGATCTCGAAGCTGGAGGACGAGCTGCTCAACTTCGGTCTCGATTCAGATCAGAAGAAGCTCATCCAGATGCAGGTCGAAGGCGCGTCGACGGAAGACATCGAGCGTGTTCGGCAACTAAAGGAGCAACTGAAGGCGCTGAAGTCCGAAAGCGATCAAGTCGCGGCCGCACAGAAGGCTGAGAACGAAGCGCGGGCGAATTCCGCCAAAACGATTGACGATCTCAACAAGCAACTGCAGCAGCTCGGCATGACCGACAGCGAAAAGAAGATCTGGGAGCTGCAGATCTCCGGCGCGACGCCTGACGAGGTCCAATACGCCCGGGAGCTGCATGGGGAACTGGATGGCGTCAAAGCCCTGCAGAACGATCAGAAACGGGCCAAGGAGCTAACCCAGCAGTACGACCCGACACTGAAGCTCAAAGAAGAACGCGAAGAGCTGGATCGGCTGCACAACGCGGACTTGCTCGAAGACGACGTCTACGGAAAAGGCGTGGCGGATCTCGAAGAGCGTTGGAAGAAAGCCACCAAGGCGGCGAAGGAACACAGCGACGAGGTCAACAAAGGCCTCGAAGGCGTGCAGGCGTTCGATGCTGTCTTCGCCGCGATTGGTATGGGCCAGAAGGGTTTGCTCGACGAAGCCTTCGCCGCGCCGCTGCCGATGCCCTTCGACGCGCCGCCTGCCCCGCTCCCCTCAGTTCAGCAGGTCGCCGCTCAAGCTGCACAGGCTGGCGGCGGCGTCAGCAACTCCGTCAATCAGGCCGAAGTGATGCAGCAGGTGCTGGCGGTTCTGCAGGGCCTCGCGGGAGTTCAGAACGACGTCGCGACGAACACCAAAGACTCCGCCCGGGCACTCGACGACATCAAGAACAGCATCACGTCGGTCGGCTGATCCCGCGCAACTCGGTCCGAGCTGGTGACCCATTCCAGTCACTTAGCAAGGACGCGTTCGATGACGGTGAAAATCAACGGGGCAGGCATGCTCCGCGTCTTCAATCAAACCAACAACATCACCGGCGCCTCAGCTCTGAAGGCGCTGTTGCTGCGTTCCGGTCACTCGGCCGGCACCGAGAACGCCGCCACGATCGCGGCCTATACGACACTCAATGAATGCCGCGACAGCAGCTACGCCCAGGCGACGCTCAGCGGCGTCACGGCATCGACAGTCGCTGGCGGTACGGCAGTGACGGGACTCTGCAAGATCTCGGCTTCCGACTTCACGTTCGCCAATGCCGGGTCGCACGTTGCCGATTCGATTGTTGGCGCGCTGGTGGCCATCAACCTCGGCGGATCCAGCAGCGCGAACATTCCGCTGCTCTACAGCGACTTCAATGCCGCCAAGTCGCTCAGCGGCACGACGCAGCCGGTCTTCTGCAATCCGTTCGGTTTGTTCGATCTGACCACTTCGGGCGCTGTCCACAAGGTTTACCCGGCGGGACTCGCAGCGATCATCAACAACACCGTGACGCTCGCCACCGCGGGCAACGTCTACGCGCGACTGCTGATGACGAACACCAGCTGCGAGGAACTCGAAGCGGCCACGGTCGCCGGATTCACGCTGGATGAATGCGACGACACGGGTTACTCGCGTCAAACCGTTACCGGTCTCACCTGGGCGAATCCCACGGGATTCATCACCGGAACGTGTTCGGCACTGACGTTCGCGAACAATGGCAATGCCACGCGAGCCGTGCGGTACGTGCTCTATTGCCTGAAGGTCGGTGCTTCGATCGACGGCGATGACATCCCCTTGGTCCTGCAAAAGTTGGACAATGACCAGACGCTGAACGGCACATCGCTGCCCCTCTACCAGCCCTCAAACGGCTTCTTCAATCTCGCGATCTAAGAGGGACCGATGTCGCTGCTGAGTGAGAACTTCAACGGGTCGCTCATGCCCGTCGATTGGAATTATCTCGACATGGATGATTCCGCGACGAGCACCGCCGGTCATGCGGGCAACGCCGCTCGCGTCGGCAACAGCCAGGGCAACTATGGCGGTTGGGTCTCTCCAGACTTCGCCGCGACGGTTGCTCTGACTGTCGACGTGTGGGTGCGGATGGACTTCTTCATGTATGGGTCGAGCGGTCCGATTCTGGAGCTGCGAAACGGCAGCACCAAGATGCTCGGCATCCGCATCAACTCGTCGGGCAACTTCGAGTTGTACCAGTACAGCGGACCGACCCCGTCCTACATCACCGCGGGCGCGACCGCGTTCACAGAGAACACATGGCTGCACGTGGTGCTCGAAGCGGATGTGGCTGGACCTGGCACCGCAACATTGACGGTCAACGGCTCGATCGAGATCGCGGCGGCGATGGGCATGTTCGCCAACGGCGCGACGGGCGCGACGAATCTGGTTCTCGGAACCATTCCCTACACCGCGACGGACTTCGATGACCTCGATGTAAGTGCTGGCGGTGGAGGCGGTGGTGGTGGCGGGACGGTGCGTTTCACCACCGGCGTGCTGCGCGGCGTGTGTCGCGGTCTGTTCTGGTAACTCATTTGGCAAGGATGCCTGATGTTTCTTCGCAAGTACAACACCGCGCTTTCCGGCGGAACGCTCGTCCGAATCCCCATGCCCAAAGCCGGGTCGAATGACTACGCGACGTCGTCGGATTGGACTCCGGCCGCGGGCGACGTGAAGGTCTCAATCGACGGTGGATCGCTGGCCAACATTGGCACGCTTCCGACATATAGCAACGGGCTCTGGAACTTCACCCTCACGGGCGCGGAACTCACGGGCAAAAGCATCCACGTCGTCATCGTCGACAGCGCCACCAAAGCCGTCGACGACAACACCATCATCATCGAGACCTTCGGCCACGCGAGCGCGATGTTCGTGGTGGACTTCACCGACGCCAACAGTTTCGGCCTGTCATCTCTGATCGACATCTATCACGCCGACATCCAGTTCACGCGCGACGAAGCCAACGCTAACGACGAATACACCGTGAGCTGGTTCAAGAACGGCGTGCGCGTCACCAGCGGCATCACGTCCCCGACGCTTCGAGCCATCAAGCGGTCAGACGGAACTGATCTGTTTGCCGCCGCTTCGATGACTCAGATCGGCACCACGGCTCACTACAAGCTCGACAAGACATCGAACCGTCTGACTGTGGGCGAAGCTGCCACGCTAGAAGCCGTGGCCACAATTGACGGCTCGTCCCGCACGTGGACTCGTAACACCGGTCGCGACTCGACCTAAGAGGAGACCGCGATGCCTTTCTTGCGCAAGTACGTTTCCGCGACCGGGCTGGTCTATGTGCCCATTCGCAAGGCGGGGTCGAGAGACTTCGCGACGTCATCGGATTGGACACCAGCAGCGGGCGACGTGAAGGTCTCCAATGGTGCCATCAACGTCAGCAACATTTTCTACTTGCCGACCTACGCTAACGGCGCGTGGGCGTTCGATTTGAATGGCTCGACGTATTGGCCTTCGGGCGCTGTGCAGGTAATTGTGATCGACTCGGCAACCAAGGCCGTCGAGGACACGTGCTTTCTCGTCGAGAGCTTCGGGCACAGCTCCGCGAATCACAAAGTCGACTACACCGACGGAGTTGCCTTCGGAATCACCAGGCTGGCCAGCATCTACCACGCCGACATCAAGTTCGTGCGCGATCAGGCCAACACTCAGGATGAGTACACGGTCGCCTGGTACAAGGACGGCTTGCGCGTCACCAGCGGTATCACGTCGCCCGTGCTGAGGATTACCAACCGCAGCGCGGGAACCGAACTCCGGGCGGGCGGCATGACGCAGATCGCATCGACCGGTCTCTACAAGTGGGACGAAGGCACCTACCGGGCCACGCTAGGCGAATCTCTGGTCGTCGTGGCTGAAGCCACCATTGATGGTGCCACACGGCAGGACTCGCGATTGATCACACGCGATTCGGTGCAATCGGTCTAAGGATTCACGATGTCACGACGAAGACTTACTCCGCTGCTGCTGCCCGATGCTGACGATGATCCGGTCTCCTGGTCTCCAACGTCACTGCTGCGCGGCATCGCGGCTTGCTACCGCTTTGAGAACGCAGCTGAACTTGGCCACGACGATCTCCAATTCATCCCGTTGAGCGTTGTCGGTTCGTCTGGATCAGTGACTCAAGTCACCGGCAAACTTGGTTACGGCGTCACGTGCTCCGGCAAGTATCTGCGCGGAGATGGTGCAACGAGCGTCGATCCTGCGCTGGGCATCACGTTCTGCGGCTGGTTCAAGACCGACAACGCAACAGGCGTCGGGACAAATCGCGTGTTGGTGTCCCTTCAAGAGCCTGGAGTGAGCCACACTGCGGCGAATCCTGATTGCTCACTGCTGATCAACAGCACGGGCGGCAGCTACGGCGCAGGCCATGTCCCCGTAATCGAGTTCTATGACAGCGGAGACACCTACCGCAGCCTGACAGCAACCGCGCTCGGCGACCCAACGCAGTGGCATTTCTTCGTAGTGAAGTTCGCGAACGGGGCTCAGTCGATCCAGATCGACAATGGGACTCCGGTGACATCGAGCTACACGATCGACACTGTGTTGAACGCCGGGCAAAGCCTGAAGCGTGTCACGATTGGTGCTGCTCAGACCAGTTGCAGCGTCACCGCCGATGGCGTGCTGATCTACGGCCGGATTCTGACCGATGACGAGATCGCGGCCCTTTGGGCGGGCGGAAGTGGTCGGGCTTTCGGGTTCGGGTGGGAAGCCACTCTGAGCCGCGTCACGGCAGCAGCTGATTCAGCCAGTCCGATCACGCCGGCAGTTCTCTCTCGAGTTACGGCAGCCGCAACCTCCGCGACGGTTCTCACCCCGGCCACGTTAAGTCGTGTCACCGCAGTTGCTGGTTCGGCGCTTGCAGTCACTCCCGCGACGTTGTCGCGTTGCACGTCCGCTGCGGACTCGGCGATCGCCGTGACGCCGGCGACGTTGTCCCGCGTCACATCGGCAGCGGATTCAGCGATCGCTGTCACACCGGCCATTCTGTCACGAGTAACCGCGGCGGCGGATTCCGACACGTTGTTTGTCACCGATCCAGCGACGCTCTCCCGTGTCACTGCAGCTGCGAATTCCGCACCGGCTGTCACGCCGGCGACGTTGTTGCGCGTGACGGCAGCCGCAGACTCCGCGCCGCTCGTCACTCCCGCGCTGCTGTCACGTGTCACGGCAACTGCCGATTCCGCTCTGCTGGGCGTTGCCAGCCCCGCGATGCTGTCACGCGTTACAGCCGCTGCGACATCCAACAGGACCGCCCGCTATGCACCAGGTACGCCGCGACCGGAGCCTGACTTCTACTTCGTGTTTCCGAAGGCCATCGCGTCGCAACTCGGTTCGGGCAAGATGGCGTTTCTCGAGGAGACGCATAACCGCATCACGGCCACGCTGCAGAACGAGCACAGCGACAACCTCAACGCTTCGGACTTCGACCTGATCCTGTTGACGCTGCACAACACGAAGACCGGGAGTTTTCTCAGGAAAACTATGCTCGCGACGGAGCTCGTCACGCTCGAAGATGGCGACTTCAGCTGGCTGCTGCAGCCGCGCGATACCGACTTGATCGACGAATCGAAGACCGCTCCGGAATCCCATGTCGCGACATTCGAGTTCGCACACGCAGCCGACCAGGTTCACGACCTGGTTGATGCGTTCGCGGTCACGGCCGAGTCGAACGTCATCACCGTCACGCATCCGCTGCACGGCTTGGAACTGAAGGAGCACGTGTGGTTCAACGTCGAAGAAGAAGTCGGCGGGCTATCACTGACGGGATTGTTCGTCGTGCAGGAAGTCGTCGACGCGAACACCTACCGCACCGTCGCGCACATCGAGGCGACTTCGACCGCTTCGGGTGGCGGGAACGTCGTCGCGTACCTGCGCGCCTACTCGAACAAATGGGTGCTCAGTCACACCGTCAGCAAAGCCGACCAGATCTAAGGATGGATGATGGCCGTTACGAAGATTCAGCGCAAAGACCACGGCCGCGGCCGTGACTCTGCCGACTCTCAAGAGCTCGAACAGCGTTGGCAGGTCTGGGTTGACGATCCTGTTAACGCCGCCGCTCAAGTGCTGCAGTACGCCGGCTTACCTAAGAAGGGCGACGCCTACTCGGTTTCTCTGCCTTCGTTCCGTTGCATCGATCGCGACGTGCAAAGTATCAGCCAGACCCCGAAGGTGCTGATGCTCGTATGCAAGTTCAGCACGAAGTACGACGCTGCCAAGATGGAAGCGAAGGAGCTGAAGCCACTCGATCGGCGACCGGTTATCTCTTGGACCAGCCAAACGCTGACCGTGCCGTTTGTGAAAGACATGGTCACCGACGAGGCGCTCACGAACTCAGCGAAGGATCCGATCAGCGGCCAGACGCGCGAAGTCTCGATCATCTGCTACGACGCGACCGTCAACACCGACGTTCAACCGGATTGGCTGCTCGACCTGCTGGACACCATCAACGATTCCGACGTTTCCATTCGCGGCCGGATGTGGCCAACCGAAACGCTGCTGCTGCGTTCCGCCAGTTGCAGCGACCAGATGTCGGAGATGGACCAGCTTTACTTCAAAGTCGGCGTGAAGATCCTGGCGAACCCGCTGGGCTGGAAGTCGAAGATCCTGGACGCGGGCTTGTATCAGCTCATCGGTTCTGGCCTCACCGGCACTTCGGGAACTCGGGAACGCTGCAAGATTGGCGAACACGAAGTCACGCAACCCGTTCCGCTCGATGGTGAAGGCGTGATGGTTCCGTTCGCCGATTTGCTGGCGGATCCGGTCAACAACGTCAAATGGATCGAGAAGTACAAGAACAAGACGGCGGACTTCACCGCGATCGGTTTACCACCGTTGCCCCTGTAGGAGTTCGTCATGCTCATTGTCACCAGCGAAGCGGGTGCGGGCGCACTCGACAACCTGCTCGGTCAGTTCGACCAGGCTGGCCAGCGTCTCGACGTGCCCGCGCTACCCGGTAGCGCACCACTCGACCAGGTCGGACAGTTGGCCGTGGTCCGGATTCGGACTCCATGGGCGATCGCCCGTAAGACCACCGACGCCGGCAGCTCGGCGACGGCGCTGGGCGAGCGCCTGCAGCCCGGAACCGATGCAGCGGACAGCCCGCTCAAAAATCCCGACTACCAGCTGACCATCACCGGAGCGACGTCGACGACGATCACTGTCAGCGATGATGCCGAGGACCTCGTGTATGCTGGCGCCCGCGTCGCCCTGGCTGGTACCAATCGCGACGACTGGTACACCGTCGACGCAGTGAGCACTTCGGGCGGTTCGACGACGATCACGCTCAAAGGGCAGCTGCCGACGAACGCCAGCGGCAAGACGTTGATCATTCCCCGCGCCATGGGTCGCGTCGGTACCGCGAACCTGGTCACTGTGGTGACGCGCTCGCGTCACGATGTGACCGTGGCCATCAACGCGGGTGGCGAATACGTGCTGCTCTCGCGGCCGCGTTGCTGGGTGATCCTCGACGAGAACCTCGGACCGGCCACGATCGTCACTGGCGGTGGGAACCGCGCGATTCGTCCCACCAAAGCGAAGGCGACGGTGTTGATCGAAAGCGACGTCGCTGGCGAACCGGATGACCTCATCACCACCGACGAGCAGCTGACCATCGTCAACTACGACGAGTCGCTGAACCTGCTCGCCGAAACGGTGATGGAAACCGAACTGTCGGGCTTGAACTGGATCCCGATCTCTCCGAGCTGCAACGTCTCGCTGTTGAGGGACACATAATGGCACGCCCGCGCACCAAGTGTTGCCCTTCACCGATCGAGCCTGGTACTCGCTGCGCGACAATCGTCAGCCCCACCGGACAGCATCCGAGTCTGACGTCGAGTCGTGCTGCAACGATCGGCACCAATCCCGCGACGGAAACCCTCGCGTTCGGTTGCGCAGCTCAGCCAGCTCTGACCGTCGGAACTACGGGCCGCCATCGGTTCGATTTCCCGGTTCAAGCCAGCGGCGGTCCGTGGCGGGCTTACTTCGTGGTGTGGTTCGACGCGCCGACGCAGATCGATCCTTCGGTGATCGGTTCGCTGTCGCGCATCAACTGGTCGACATCAATCAAACTCCGCCTGGCTGAAGGCTGGACCGACGCCGAAGACGCGCCCGCGCTGCAGACCGCGATCGCCATCGAGCAAGCCGGCACGAAGTACTTCACCGAACGTCAGGGCGTCAGCCCGACGCTCTACGGGTTCAACCCGTGCTGCTGGCAACTCCTGCAGACGACGGCGCAGGATGAATACTGCCCCGGCAGCGAAGTCGACTGGACGCTCGGCGTGCATCGCGCCGACAGCGCCCACCGCTCGGTGGAGGGCGTCGAGGAAGTGCTCTCGAATCCCCACCGGCTGGTTGCTGACTGGTTTGGCGAGATGGGAGTTGACGGCATTCCGAACGACGACCTGCGGCCGGTACTCGACCTCTACGATGCGACACCCGTCGAACGCGTTGGCGCGGTGTTCTGCCTCTCCTGCGACGTCGCGGGCGACTTCCGGATCGTCGCCCAACTCGGGCCGATCTGCGGCACCATCGCAGCGCACGGCAGCTACAAGACGGCCGGGCCGAACGACGCTCCGGCGGTACCGGGAACGCAGATCGTCGATCAACCGCTCGACACCGGCGTCACAGGTATGGCCACGGCAGTCGGCCTCTATCTCAACGACGACCCCGGACAGGCGTCGCTCTACGGTGGCGGCGTCGGCGGGTGGTCTGCACGCGATGGAATGACGCTGTACGAGACGATCGGGGGCGGGCTGGGGGAATACCTCGCCGGTTCCGCCTGGCTGCCGTACACGCTGCCGGCGCCACCACCGTACAGCGAGACCTTCCAGCTGACGGCCGAGGTCACCTGGCGACGCATCAACGATCAGGATCGCCGCTACCGCTTCGACGAGCGTCCGGGCGGAGCTCCACCGACCGATCGACTGCACTCACAGGAATGCGGCCTGATACTCGCGCCTTTCGGGAAAGTGACGTTGGGTCACCAGTTGGTGCTGTTTGAGGAAGGCGGGCCGCTCACGTCGACGGGACTGGTGCGTGTCAGCCAGGCCATCACCGATAGCGGCAGTCTGGCCACCGATTACAACCTGCACCCGCGAGCTCCCTATGGTTGGCCGTGTCCCTGCGACGAACTGCCAGATCCGACGTTCTGTGATGGACCGACCGGCCCGTCAATCACCGGCACCTACGCCACGAACCCGAGCCACACGCGGATCCTCTCGTGCGCAGGCAGCGCGATCGAAGACGGTACGCGGCTGGCGATGATCGTGAAGCGGATTCCCAGCAGTCAGTTCACGGCGGGTGGCTGCATTGGCGATGACTGGCTGGCGTTCCGGTACATCATCGAAGTCTGGGTCAACGGGCGCAGCCTGCAGGCCGCGCCGTGGCTGCCATTCTTCCAGACTCTCGGCTACACGTGGTCAACTGCCGTGGTGAATATCGGGCTCGTGGCACATTGGGGCGGCGCGTGGAGCGACCTGAAAGTGTGGCACAAGCCATGAAACCCGGACCGCCGATCGCCGAAGACGCCTGCCACCTGGTCGCCGGCCGCTGTCACGCGACCGGACTCCCGCCCGATCGCTGCCCGCTGCACTCGCGGGTCGCTGTGCAAGATTCCATCGAACGTCGCGTCGAGCTGCGTCACGCGAACGAACGCCGCTGCCGCCATCGAGCGGCCGAGCCACACCGCGAGGAACCTTGCCGCTGCCAGACGATCGGCATCATCCCCATCTACCGCTGCGAGCTGCTGCAGGTCGACTGCGCCGACCTCCGCCGGCCACGAGCTCCCGCGACCTTCTGTGTAGACTGCACACATCGGGTGCCGGGCTTGGCTTGATCCGGTTCACCTTCCGAACAACGAAGTTCGCTGGCTTGATCTCCTGCAGGATGAAGATCTCTCCCGTGACGCCGCTAAATGTGGTCTGCTCGCTGTCGAGCGGCATCACATCCATGCCATCAGGTCCGTCGAGACACCAGCGTTCATTTCCGAGAATGATCTCGCTGGTTCCGCGAACTACTTCATCGCTGCGGAACAGAGTATGAATCCTTGAGGGATTATCCGCACTGACAACCATGCCATGCGGCACAAAACGGGAATGATGAATCTCCACAAGCGCCCCCCCCCTTTGAAAGCGGGTCCCATTGCAACGCTACTGACGCAAAACGCCCGCTGCCGAGACGCACTTTCGAGCGACTGCCAGTCCTCTGCACGGGCGGGAGTTTTCTTAAGCAAACTCCGCTCCAGAATCGATTTCATCGGATTGCAGCGTATCAACTCGTCTTTCGACGATCAGGGCGACTTCCAACGGCCCGAACGGGACTTCTTGGCTCGCAGTCATCCGCCAACCGATCATCCCGCCGGGTCCCGCAGCCATGTAGATCGTCAGGAAGTGGTGCAGTGAAGACGTCGCTCCGATACCAACACTGGCACAGTGCATCGCGTGCTGGGGGTCAGCAGTCGCGTAGAGCAGAACGCTCGGATCTGCGAGACCCTTGCCGCGTACGACCAGCACGTAGGTATTACCGAAGCGGAGCACGCAATGGCGACCTTCAGCGGCTCGCTGAACCAGCCAGGCACTCCCGTTGAGAGTCCGAATCAGGCTTTGAAAGAGCTCTTCCGCGACGCGCGGTTCAAGCTCTAATTTTGGGGTTGGCTCGATCAATGCGCCATCTCCCGTGGGCTAGACAAGTTTCTGGGGCAGCTGAAGCTGTTCCGGATGATCAACGCTCGGTCTGAGTGCGGCCCCTTGCCGCTACCAGCGGAACATCAACCGGCGACTGATTTCGGCGGCGATCTCGCTGCTCGTGACAGGGCTGTCGGCGATCGCAGTGGTGTGCCATTCGCACTTGCCTTCGGTGGGCAAGGGAATCACCAGCCACCGGGCGAGCGCTGCAGGGGTGCTGCCGTAATCCAATGCCAGCCGCAATGCGCCGGCTTCGTCGTGCGCGATGCAGATCGAGCCCGTCACCTCGCTCTGCTGAAGGGAGTTGTAACGCTTCAGCACGACGAACTTGTTGCCCACCTGGATGATGTGATACGGCCCTGCAGGTCCCTGCTGATCCACCTGGATCAGACGTCCCACCTGGCACAGTTCATGTGCCAGATCCAGGTACGCCTGGGCGATGAGGGTTACCGTTGATTGTGCTGACTCAAGCATCGTTTGGCCCCGATACGAATCGATTGGCGGACACCAAGAACAACCGACTTCCCGCGCTCAGGCAGTACACCCGTGCCTGCACACGATGTCACTCGCCGAAGCGCCCGAGGGCAAAGTGGACCGTGACCACGGAGATTCGCCGAGCGCGGGAAGGTCAGCTGCTGCCATCCACTTCGAGTGGATAACCGCAAGCAAGCACATCGACGCTTCTACCTGGCTTCATAAACCCGCAGCCACAGTTCCCGCTTCGTCGTTACAACCCGCAAATTCATTTATCCGGTGGCGTGTTTGCGACTGTCTGCAACTGCTTGGAGTTAACATTTCAGTCTGCAGCGACAAGCTATCGGGGCTTGCTGATGCGTCGTGCCAAGATGATTTCGATCAGGATGTGCGATCAATTTACAGACGCCAGCTGGCCGGCAGGACTTGGTTCGTGGATGACCGCGAGACCGCAACTGCTACAGCTCGATTCCTGAGATCGAGGGGCCAGCCGGCGATGGATCTCGTCAGCGATCTCTTTACTTGAAGCCGGTGTATTCGTCAGGAAGGTTGACTGCCACATCCACTGCTTTTCGTCACACCGGACCGGCCTGACCATACATCTCGACGTCAAGGTGCGGGCGTTGCCCCGTCCCAACGCCATGCCTAACGCGTCGTCCTGGCCGAGCGTGATACAGATGGTGCCAATCTGCTCCGGTGTCTGTGTGCGCGATGCGAATTGCTTGAGGACAACGAATTGACCGCCCACCAGGAAGATGTGGTAAGGAGCCGCTGGTCCGCAGTCATCGCGCCGCAGCAGTTGGCCTACCTGTCCCAACTGGGCCGCCAGATCTAAATAGGCACTTGCGATTTCATTAACACCGAGTTGAACTGGATCGATCATTTCCTGGCCCTGTTGCAGTAGATAACTAGCTGTCCTAACTGCATTTAGAGTAGCTCAAGTCCAAAGCGCCGGCTTGAAAATGGCGGCAAATCACCGTGGGCGAATTTGCTGGGCGTAGATCGGTGGCGGGCATGGCTATCGAGCACCTCCGAAACTCACGCCGCCTTCTCATCACTTCCGCTACTAACAGCCTCTCGGATGCGGTCGCAGGCGATCTTGAACTAGGTCGGGTCCTTTTCGATGCCGATGAACTTCCGGCCGGTTTGGACGCAAGCGACGCCGGTTGATCCGGAGCCCATGAAGGCGTCCAGCACGGTCTCGCCGTCGGCCGCGACTTGGACCAGCTCCGTCAGGATCTCGACGGGCTTTTGGGTCGAGTGCTTTCGCTTCGGTCCCGTTGGGGCCGGGTGTCTCAGAATGCCGGGGTGATACGACGCGTCGACCGTCGAGAACTCGCGCGGGCCGTTCGTTCCCCAAACCACGTATTCGCATTGCGACGTGAAGCGGCCGGGCATCGGTCGGGCGTTGCACTTGTCCCACGGCAAGATCCCGCGCCACACGAAGCCGCCGGCCTGCAGGGCATCGGTCGTCGTCGGCAACTGCCGCCAGTCCGTAAACAGGCAACAGATCGCGCCGGGCTTCAGCACACTCTCGAGCTGCGCCAGCCACAGCGAACACCAGGCGAGATAACCGCGTTGGTCGCGGTTGTCGCCGGAGAAGAGCGGCTTCGCTTCCTTCACCCCGTTCGACTGATACTTGGTCTTCGTGCTCTGCATCCGGTCGCCTCGAA
Organism: uncultured Planctomycetaceae bacterium; assembly: GCA_964386705.1. Classification (GTDB taxonomy): domain Bacteria; phylum Planctomycetota; class Planctomycetia; order Planctomycetales; family Planctomycetaceae; genus AM-0621. Next base: position 32,208 of record CAYLTY010000013.1, on the reverse strand, counting down.
AGGCGCCGCCGCTGGAGTAAGGCGGATCGAACAAAGCCAAGTCGACGCTGCCGGCGTTGAGCTGCGGCAGCACTTCCAGAACGTCGCCGAGATACAGATGGCAGTTGCCGATGATTTCGCACCGAAGTTGATTCACTGAGGGGTTCCGATTCGAGGGGCGTTGCATCCTTGCGGCCGCCGGCCGCGTCTTTCCCCTCGGGCAGCCTTGCGCCGTTATTGTCACACCCAATAGCGCAGGAACTTGGCAAGACGCTCCACCGCGTCGGCGTTCGATGTTGCCTGACGTAACTCGTCGATGTGGTCGCAGAGCTGGGTCAGTGGATAGGCCAAGTATCGAGAGTCGCGGGTGCGTTGCATTCGTTCGGACGCCCGCAGCAGAACACCGCTCAGCGAACACTTGAAGCCGGCCGTCTCATCAGCAGGCCGATTCGTTTCATCATTCAGCGGGAACGTCTCAGACCCGTTGTTGCTCATAGTCGCACCGCCTTCAGCTTGCGGAGCACGTTCGGGAACGGTCGCTTCGCTGTGCTCTGCAGCAGTCCCTCGATCAGCTTGGCCTTCGTCGGGTGCTTGCTCTCATTGAGATGCGTTGCCCACTCGTTATCGAGCTGCCACAGGTCCTCGACGCTCAGCAGCTTCAGGAACTCCTCGGTCGGCTGCCACTCGGTTTCAAACTTCACGCCCAGCAGCTCGGCAATCTGCTCGATGCCTTCAGGCGTCATGTCGCCGCTGTAGGTCTCGAAGTCTGCGGTGCTGACGATCGAGATCAACGCCTGATGGACGGCGGTTATGAATGCCTTGTCATCGACCTTCAGGGACATCGCCCAGGCGTCGTCGCCGCGATATTGATCCGTGATGCGCTTCGCGCCGTTCTTCTGCAGCTCGGCAGACCAGACCTCTCGCCGGATCCGATGGTGCACGTTGTTCGGACTCTGAAAATAGAACCACGTCATCAGTCGGAGGGCCTCGGCGTCAGACAACCCGCCGTCTCGCAGACGCTGGCCAATCTTCTGCTGCAGCACTTGGACCTTGTACCGGTAGAGTCGTTTGGCCTTCTGTTTTTTCTTGTCCTCGGCTTTCTCTTCGTCCGTCTTGCCGCCACCGGAGCTGCTTCTTGCGCCCGTTTCGTCCGACGTCTTCTTGCGACGCGCGGCGCCGGCGTCCTGATACTGCTGCCACAGTTTCAGGTTGAAGGCACGCATCTCGTCGCCGACCTGCTGCAGGTCGAGATCCGGATCCGCCGCGTCCTTCTTACTCAAGCAGATGTTGCCGTTGGCATACTGGTAGCTGTAGCCCTTGACCGGTCTCGACAGTGATCGTGCGACGTTCAGGCATTGATTCTCCAGCTCGCGAACCGTCACCACCTTTTCCGGCCGATACCTCACAAGCTCCGGCAGTTCCTTGGCGACCTTCTCCAGCACGGTCGGGCGTTCGATCCAGGTCAGCAGCGGCCGACTGTGCGTGATGCTCAAGCCGTAGTTTTCTTGAGAAATCAAGTCGCGCCACAGCTTCGGTAGCTCAAGGACTCGGAGGCGATTCGACAGCGTCGCCGGCGTAATGCCGAGATCGTTCGCCAGGTCGAGTTGCTTCGTGTAGACGCCGGAGTCGATCAGTTCGCGACATGCGAGGATCTCTTCCATCTCCGTCAGGTCCGCGCGGCCCTTGTTGTCGAACAACGCTTTCCGTCGCGCTTCTGCGTCCGTGCAGTCAACGACCTTGCAGCGGAGGGACTTCCAACCGAGCTGCTTTGCCGCCCGCAGACGTCGTTCACCGGCGAGGATCTCGAAGCTGTTGTCGCCGCGGTGGCGAACAATCAAGTCGGTCAGCTGGCCTTCGGCTTTCATCAATGCCGCCAGCTGGTTCAACTCATCTTCGTCGAAGTGTTTTCGAGGTTGAAACTTCGACGGGTGCAATGCGCCGATCAGGATGTTCCGAACTTCGCCTGGCTTCTGTTCGAATGCCTTGATGAACTCTTCACGCTCCGGGTCAACGTCGTTCTCGAGCTGCGCTTGATCCGGTTTGTCGAGTCCCCCATTCCGAACCCAATCGACGAAGCCGTCGCCTTCAGGTTTCTTCGTGGTGGTCTTCTTGCGTGCCTTCGGTCTCGCTGTTGTCGCAGTCATGATTCTTTCCCTTTTGGAGTTGTTGGTCCGCCAGCAGTTCGAGAGTGAACTGCTCGACGGCATTGGGTGATGGCTTCAGGCCGGGCCACCAGTGACCAAGCCATACTTCCGCGCCGCATCCAGCGCGAGGGCTCCAGTTGCGGCATCAAGCGCCGCTTGCCATTCGTCTCGCGTTTGTGGTTCACGCTGGGCACTCATGTGGCTGTCGCTTCCGCAGTCGCGGTTTGTTGGTCCAAGGCCCTGAAAGCCTTCAGAAGTTTCACGCGGTACATCGCCGCATGCCGATGGTCGGAGTGATCACCGTCGCGCCGGGCGAAGTGCTTCCGGCTGAACTCTTCAGGAAGAAACGCGAGTAGCTCGTCGGTCTCCGCTGCATCCACCAAAGGCCCGTATTGCCGCTCTAACGCGTCCCGCTCCTCTTGCGAGTCTTCTGCCTTGGTCTCGGCCGCGGGCGTTTCTGGCGCGGCTTTCTTCGCGTTAGCGCGATCCCACCAGTCGGCACCAGTGGCGACCGTGCTGGCGAAGATCCTTCGCCGCTCGATGGATTGAGCGAAATACACGCGCGGCTTCTTGCTCTTGTCCTTCGCGGTCCGCATCAAACCGATCAACGCATCGCGGACGTCGGCAGCCAGGGGCTCGCCCAGCTGCTCGACGATCCGGCATGTGGTCCACCAGCTGACGAACGCCTGCAGGAACACCTCGTCGGTAACGCCTCGCGTCCACAGCTCCGTGGGCGTCGGCGGAAGCGACTCGATCACTTCGGCCAGATGGGCGCGATGCTGCTCCGCAGCGGTCGGCGGGCGCTCGACGGAGGGATGATGATGATTTTTCTGAGGAGGTTTTTCCAAAGAGTCATCATCAATCAGTCTATCATCATCAGAGTCAACACCAGTCACCACCGGTCTACAGTGGTCACCACCGGTCAACAGTGGTCTACGGCAGTCACCAGCAGTCACCACCGATCTACACCGGTCTACACCCTCGATTGAGACGGGTGCGAACAGCGGCCCCTCGTCCGTATTGACCTGCAGGCTAAACCACCGTTGGATTCGGTTGATGCTCAGCACGTAGGTGCGAGTTCCAGTGCCCATCGCGGCCATCACGCCGCGATCAATCCACTTCTGCAGTGCCTTCCTGACGGCCGTGTGGTCGCAGGTCAGTTTCTTGACGGCATCGATATTAAGCTGCAGCCACTCGGCCGCGTCCCGGAGCGAGATCGTCAGACTGCGTTGCACTTCATGGCCATCGTCGTCGTCGGGTGTGACGTCGTCTGTTGAATCGCGGTGCAGAATCATCATTTGAATTACCGCACGTTGGATCGTGGGGACGTTCTGGCGTTGGAGTGCCTGGTCTGCTTTGCGCGCCGCCCGAACGTCTCTCCATAAGTCGAGTTCACCGGGGCCAGCTTCCAAACTGTCGCTTCCATCGTTGTTCATGGCAGTCACTCATTGCTGCTGTTGGTCGGGCTGGCCTATTGGTTGCGCCAGTCCCATGCGTGGTTGAATCCGTCGCGGACTTTGGGAGCCGGTTCGGTAGTTGGTTCCTCGGTCGCTGGCTGCTTAGCGCGCCGCTTGCGTTCCAACTCTGCGATCTCGTCGACGCAGAGCTGGCAATAGGGCAGGCCGGGAATGAACGGCACGTCCTGGCACCGGGCACACAAGCCGTCTTTCAAAACAACCTGGTCGTGATGATCACGCCAGCGCCGCGACCGGCGCGTCGATGTCTGTTGTGGAGGCATCGGATTTCCTTTCGGGCTGATGATTCGATTCAGTTCCGGCGCTGATCCGCGCGAGCTGCTCTTTGGAAAAACCCGTGATGCGAGCGGCATCCGGGAAGACGGCCTCGGGAAAGAGCCGACCGGGCAAGCGGCCGTTGAGAGCGCTGCGAACAGCCAGGTCGATGATTGATGACCAAGGCAGAGTCGCCGACTTCTGATGGCCATAGACTCGCAACTCCAGCCCGTCATCCTTCACCACAACGACGAGGTCATCGTCGACGCGGCGCGTGATCGGTTTCTTCAGCGGATACGGCCGCTGGCGCCGCTTGCGTTTCTTCGTCTCAGGCATGGTTCATTCTCCGAACAAAGTGTGGGCCTTCTTTTCCCGAGAAAACTTCCCACGCCGTTCAACGGTCGCAGGCTTCGTGTCGGGCGTGGGCGGTTGATTCAGCCGCGCACCAGCGATGCGCACCTGGCCGATCGGCGAGCTGACGCGGTAGGGCTTCGCTATCTCAGCGTCGCTCAGCTTCGAGTACTCCGGGTTGTCGATCGCGGCCCAATGACAGACGGAGTAATTGAGCGACAACCAGAGCCCTTGCCCGTTGCCTGCCATCAGGTCATGCCACTCGGCCGGGTTGGCCGGACGCAGCTCGTTGAGCCGACGCACCTCGTCACGATCGAGCAGAGTGACGCCGGCAGGCGGTACGGGCGCTGGTTGTTGAATTGCGGGACGCGGACGACGTCGCGCTGACTCGTCGCCGAAGATGAAATTGAACCACGCGCGAAACTTCAGACGATCTTCGCAGAACAGCATTTCGATTGATGGTCGAAGCAATGCAGGCTGCGGCCCGCGCTTCGCGCGTCGCAGGCCGCTCAACGTGATGCTGCAACAGAACCGCCGACTGAGGTCAGGCTGGTCGCTCCCCTCACGGCATCGATAGAGATCAAGCATCAGCTCGCCGTAGGAGTCCGTTCCGGCCGCAACAATGGCCACTTTGCCATCGAGATCTCCCCACACCATCGGAATTGGGCGACGAATGATTGCGGTCGACTTCATGACGACGCTCCTAGATGAGTGTCGCACCAGCGACTTCGTCGCGCAGATCGACGGCCGGTTCGAGCTGCTGCTCACCAGCAGCGCGTCGTTGCACAATCTTCTGCCACACATCGCCGCGATAGATGCCGATCGATCTCGCAGCTTCAAATCCGATGCGAGACTTGCCGCCTCGCTGCTGCACCAGCACCACTTCAATCAGGCGCTTGTCTTCCAGTTCGATGACGACTCGGTCATCCAACGCCAATTGCAAAGCTAACATGAGAGCCTCCCAGCTCCGGCACCTTGGACCGCGCGACTCAATGCCGCGCCGGCCGTGACGTCTGCCAGGCGTCACTCGTGAATCCGATATGTGTCGGTGCGCGGTTACTTCTTCTTCGTGCGGCGATTACCGGTCTCGAAGGGCAACGCGTCTTGAAAGTCGAAGTCTTCGGCCGAGAACAGCCGCTCCTGTTGGAACGTCTCTGACGTCGCGACCTGCTTGATGCCGATCGCTTCGACCGCGTTCAGTCCGTGCCTCTGGACGACTCCAAGGAAGCCGCCCAGTTCCCAATCGTGATAGCGCGTGAGCAACTTCGGTCGATCGAGGTCATCGCGTTTGCCAATGCCTTCGCCGTCGACGTCCACTTCGATGTGGGTCAGCTCGTGATCCAGAACCGCCAGCCGCAGCTTGTTGTCGTGCTGGCCCCACCATTCCCAATTGATCGTGATAATGGCATCAGGAACCCCGAGCGCTCGATGCTTGATGTTGGTCACTTTGATCGTTGCCGCGCAGCTATGACCGCGCACGGCCAGGACTGGCCCATCGGTCCAGGTGTTGTCTTTCCGTTTTTTGCGCTCGGCCTTCAGCAGACCGATCGTGACCTCGTTGTTCTTCAATGACTCGTGAAACTTCGACATCGCCGTTTCGAGCATGTCCTCAACTTCGGCGTCTTCGAGCTTCGTGATAACCGTTGCCATCCTGACCTCCGTGTGGTTCCGATATGTGTCGGCGTTACTTGATGGCCTCGCGCATCAAGTCGCGAACGCGCTCCGGTAGTCCGTCCCAAGCCGCTGAGAGCAGCACCATCGCTGACGCTTTTCCGTGTTGATCCAACGACAGACCTGCGCCGTCGAGGAACGCCAGCAGCTCAACCATCGCCTGACCTCCGGTCTCGGATCGTTCCAGCTGCTGCACTGACGACTGCACTAAATCGATTCCGCTCATGGCTGGTGCCTTCCTCAAGAGAACTACTTCTGTGCCGTCGCCAGAGGCTTGCCGTAGCAAAAGAAGTACGCGGGCTCCGTGGTCTCATCGGGCTCATAGAAGCCCTTCTCGATGTGCGTGGCCTTGAAGCCATGCGACTGCAGAAACAACTGCGCGATGAGGTTCGATTCACGCACTCGACACGTGAGCGTCGGATTGGCGTCGCTCATTTTGTCGATCATGCGCTGGATGATCCGCGAACCGATGCCCTGACGTTGAGCTCCACGCGCCACTGCAAACGACAAGATCTCGTTGTGCCGCTGCGGGCGGTTCAAGATCTCGTAAATGAAGTAGCCGACGACCTTGCCTGCGGATTCGACGGTCATGCCGAGGACGTATTGCTCCCTAAGCAGGCAGATCAGTTCTTCCCGCGAGTATGGAAACTCGAATACGTCCTGCTCGATGGCCAGCACTTCGTTGATGTCTTTATTCAGCATCCAACGAATGATGACGTTCGGAGTCGCAGGGGCGGCAACTTCGTTGCGGTCGTGCATTGCACGCCAATCCGCCTGCTCTTCGGTTAGGTCGTGGAGAAGAACTTCGCGACTAGCGAGCGCTGCCGAACCCGAGTGCCATCGTTGAGCACAAGCCAGGCAGTGCCACTTCCCGCCGACTCGTATCGTCTCCAGCGACTTCGCGCTGTAGCGGTTGCCGCAGAAGCAACAGCGACCAGCACGCTGCGGTACCACCGCTGCCCGCAATCTCTCACCAAGTGAATCAGTGCTCGTGCTCGTCATTGGTCGGTTTCCTCAAGAGAACTTCAGTTCGGATGAGCGCTGCGGTGACAGGACGCGTAGCGCTGTTGATCGGCCAGAGCGGAAGCGACCACGCGCGTGATCACCGCTACCGCTTCTGAGCCGTAGAGGTCGACGACGCGTTGAACCCGGTCGTCAGCCAGGTCCTTCGCTCGACCGTGCTGACGGAAGAACTGCGATAGGACGTCCGCCTGATAAGTCGACTTCGTTGCCATCGGTGACTCCATTCCTGCAGCCCGCCGTCGCGCGGCAACGCAACGGCGGGCCGAAGCATGAGACAGACACTTCCATCCGTGGTTTCCAACGAGCAGACCGAGAAGCTCTGCCCACACAACGCTTCGGCCGGCACTCACGGCTAACCCGGCCCCGTACCCAACCCGCCGGAGGAGCTCGGCCCGAGACGAACTCCCCCGGCTTTGACTTCATGCGTCTGCTGCCGCGTCGGCATCCAGTTGATCCAACGCTGCTAGCAGCGACTTGCGATCCTTCACGTCCTGACACTCCGCAAATGTCTGCTCAGCGCAGCACACGCAGCGCCATTTCTGGTGGACCCGAATGACGTCCAGCGATCCGCCGGCGTACCAGCGGTTGCAGTCGACGCATCGCCCGGCTCGCTTCGGAACCTTGGCTTCAGCTCGCAACTTGCTGATCGCATCGACGACGTCGTGAGACATCACTTGCCTCCGATCACTGAGGCGATGAGAGCGTCGAACCCCGGCGGCAGCGGGTGATTCAGGATGGCCTGCTTCACGTGCTCCGGCGGTTCATAGATCTTGCCGTAGTGGCGGGAAGTGACCTTGTTCTCATCAGAGAATTGATGATTGAGCACGAACTCGCCCGGGTGGCTGTCGTGATTGTTGGCATACCACCACGCGCAGAAGCGACGCAGTGAGTAACGATCGAAAAGTCGATAAGTCCGGCCGAGCGCGTCGGGTTCGCCGCGTTCCGTCAGTCCGGCCAGGTCGGCCAGCCGGTTCCATTCGTATTCAAACACGGGCGAGTTGGCACTCCAGAAGACCGAGCTCTGATGCTCGGTGCGGAGTCGCTTCAGCACTGCCAGCGTCGTCGCGTTCAGAGGGAACACGGTCGGATGCTTGCGCTTTCGCGAAGTCTTGTTCGCCCGATACTTCAGCACCTCGAAGTCCGGAAACGCGTTCCAGTCGAGACACTGCCAGTCACTTGGACGCAGCCCGTAGTTGGTCTCAAACACCAGCAGGCTAATCCACCACTGACCCGGCGTGACCCGGCGACCATGTGGCCATTCAGCGTGTTCGGCGGCAGCCTGAGCGAACGCCAGAACCTGATCAGCAGTCGGGATCCAGTTCTCCTCCAGCGGCTCGTCGAGCGATCGCCACACGGGCACCTGAAAGATCTCGTTCATCCCGAACTTGTTGTGACTGTCACGCGGGCCAGCCATGCGAAAGTGAGGGCTGACCTGTCGCCAGATCTTGTTGAGCGTCGAAGGCGAATAACCCGCTTCCAATCGCTCCTGCATCGCCACCAGGTCGGCATCGACAACCCAGCCGATCGGCGGGTCCAGTACGACATCGTCGTCGGCCGGACGCCACTGCAGGCGATCGAGGTTGTCGCGGTACCAGATCTTCCTGCAGCTGCTGACGTTCTTCTCCCAAAAGTTCAGCGCATGGCGATCGTCGACCAGCGTGCGGGGCTTCAACTTGCGCGCCTGACGCGCTGGCAGACAGAACCGGTTGTAGAACTCTCGGAGCCGCATCTCGGCGACCGGCGTGTAGCCGAGGTCGCGATAAAGCGCCGGATGGTTGATCCGGCGCTCTAACCCGGCGATGTGTCCGACGCTCTCGGCCAGGACAGAGAGCTGGTGCGTCAGCAGGTCGAGCCGACCGTCGATATTCGGGTCCGGAACCGGCACCAATTTCGACGGTTCCGGACCACATTCATCGCCCACATAGAGCCGAGGCGCGAAGCTGGGAGCTGGTACTTGGGGGATGGGAGGCATCTGGTCGCCAAGTCGTGGTAACGAACTCATGAGCATTCCGATTGCTAGGAAGATCAAACTCCATGCTGTCATCGTGACTTGCTCCATTGCGTTACGAGCCGTGCCTTCATGCTCGGCCCGACATGCCCGGGTGACTCAAACTTGGACACTGGACGAAAAGTTCAACTCAAAAAGAGATGCGCGAGTCCAACTAGGAGGATCAACGTGCAGAGCCAGACCACCAGTTCCAACAACTCCGATAATTCGGGGTCGGGCCTCCTGCACATGACTTCACCATCCTTGATGGGCCGTGTCGTCGAACCGCCAGAAAACGAAAAAGCCCGCCGATCACCAAGTCAGGTTCAATGACTTCTGGCAATCAGCGGGCTATCAAACGCTCGACCGTCAATGAACCTGACGGGAGCGGACGTTACCGAAATAATTCTTTCGGTCAAATCATTCCGAAGAAAAAATTTCGGTCAGTAGTTCGGACTCGGAGACGCCGAGGGCTCTGGCCATCAACTCTATCCACTTGGAAGACGGGAAAGATGCAGACTTCAATAGCATGCGCACGTTGTCCGAATTCGTGGGTTCACCCATCAGAGTGAGCCGGTCGGCTAACGCGGCTTGAGACAGATTCTGCTCGGCCATTAGCCGCTTCAGATTGACGCGAAAGCGCTCGCCGATGCTGAGGCCTTCTTCACTGAGCGGAGTCGGTGCAACGGTGGTATTTGGAGTCATGCGACGCATGTTACTACTTCTTCGAGTTGGAACGCGAGGATTTGTTGTTGGACTTATCACCGTCCGGCTTACTTCGTGTGTGGCCTTGAACCCACTTGCCGCCGCGCATGTATCCGCCGACTGCAACGTCGCCGGAGCTGCTTTTGGACTTTGAGGAACTCGACCGAGAGCTCGTTGAATGCGCTGGCTTGTTGTTCGACTTGTCACCGTCTGGAGCGCCTCGCCAGTGTCCGGCTACGAAGGAACCATCCGCTCGGTAATAGCCATCGACCCAAGCTGAGTCCGAGTCGTCCGAAGAACCGTTAGCAGGTGCCGTCTTCTGAACACTGGGTTCTGAGACGCCTGGGCTGTTCAGACCTACTTGCAGCGTCACGGGCAGCGTCAATGGAATGTCGGAAGGACCAAGCGCTGGCTTTTGGGCGACATCCTGGGGAGCGTCTCGCCAGTAGCCATCGACCCACGTTCCGTCTTGACGCCGGTAGCCACTTACCCAGACGCGGCCATCACGTTCGATTGAACGCTCCGCTTCGGTTGGCTCATGCTTCTCAGTGGGTGCAGGCGCTGCTGTTTGGACTGCCTGCTGTTTCGTTGTCGGCGTCGCGGGCCGAAGCCCCCACGCTCCCAACGCGAATGCGCCCACCAGACACGCCACGAATTTCAGACGCGACGTCTTCGGTGCTGGCGTGGATTGAAGGCGTTCGTCGCCGCCTTTGGGCTTAGCAGTTTGCATGGGTGCAAACGTTGCTGCGATATGATCGAGGTCTTTCGACGGACCGGTTGAAGCTCGTGCTTGCTGCGGCTTGGCGTTGGCAACTTCCTGCAGCTTCTGAGCGGCGACAGACGCCGCCGCGGTAGCAACTCCCGAGGCTTTCCGGCCAATCGCACTGGCCTTCTGAGTGAGCTTGTCTTTGAGCGACAACGGCCCCGCGTCACTGACGACTTCAACGTCGTCGGTTCGCAGATCCTGCGGCGCACCGTCCACGTGCGAGAGCAAACTCTCGACATCGAACTCTGGTTCGACCCGCCCACGATTTCGCATCAGACGCCCCCTTCGATCAGGGGAAAAAACGACTGAAGAGCGTCGGAGACAGTCTCCGGCGCTCTTCAGGATTCGCTTGGCCCTAATTTCTAGGGCTTTCAAACGAGCTCGACGGGGCTCGAACCCGCAACCTCCGGATCGACAGTCCGGCGCTCTAACCAATTGAGCTACGAGCCCTTAAGTTCAGCCACTCAGTCGCGGCTGGCTTAGGCGGGCGAATTCTAGCCAGGGTCGAATGAGCGTCAATAGTGTCGGCAGACGCGACTTCGACCGTTGAGAGAAAATTGCCGACCTCGAACTCTCAAGCGATCCTCGCTGCACATTCTGACAACGCCGCACCCCAAATGGTGCACGGATTTCCGGAAAAACTTGACTCGACGGTTTTGTGTACCGAGCCCGCAGCTCTGCGAAGCTCCAGAACCACAATCTGGCGCCCTAACCAAGCCGAGCGATCGGGCACAGAAGCCACCATAAAGCCATGCGAGCCAACAATTAACGGCCCAACAGCATCAAATTGCATCTTTGGGTGCTCGGCTGTGGTTCGGGTGAGGGCTGCCGAGAGGCGGTCATAAAGCGTTTAACCGCCACGCCAACGGCGTGCGCGCCCACGCCGTTGGCGTAGGGGTTAAACAGCGGCCCCCTGGCGCCGGAAGCGCAGCCTAAGCATCCTGTCAGCGGATCGTGACGAAGTCGTTGTGGTTCAACAGAACTCGCACCAGACTCGCCCGGCTGCGAGCTGTGCTGTCAGCAGGCTTCTCGGCTGAAACCGACTGGTTGATCGCCTGCGTGCAGACTTCCAACTCCTGCGATGTGGGGCCTCTCGACAGGATGCGTTCAAACGCAGAGATCACGAACGGGCCGGCTTCGTTTGGACTCAGAGCGCGTTCCTCTTCGGTGACGACCGCAGTCGCCATCTGATGAACGAAATCGCTGTTCGTGAGCACCAGTGCCTGCTGAGGAATGACACTGCGGGTCCGGCGGTAGCATTCCAGTGCGTCCGGAGCATCGAACAGTTCGCCCATTGAGCTTTTCCCGCCCAGTTCCGGAAAGACCGCGTAGTAGAGGCTCCGCCTGCGAGTCGTGAGCGACTCACCGTTCTCCAACTCCTGGCCGCCCATCGTGCGGTCCAGCCTTCCTGCCACGTACAAGAGGCTGTCGCGAACAGCCTCGGCTTCCATCCGGCCGGCGTTCATACGCCACAAAAACTTGTTCTCAGGATCTGCGGCTACTTCGTGAGCGGCTCCCCCGACGGAAGACACTCGACGATAGGTCTCGCTCGTCACCAGCAACCGATGCAGCTGCTTCATGCTCCAGCCGGATTCCATCAACTCCACGGCCAGCCAGTCGAGCAATTCTGGATGAGTCGGCGCCGCCCCGTTGCGGCCGAAATCGTAGACGCTGCTGACCAGCGGAGCATGGAAGTGACGCGACCAGATGTGATTCACCGCGACCCGCGCCGTCAGCGGGTTCTGGCGGCTAGTCATCCACTCCGCCAAAGCACGCCGACGACCGGTACTCGTTTGCGGATAAGTCGGCCCGAGCGGCGAATACGTTTCGGCCTTCGCAGCATCCGCAACGGCCACCGACGCCTTGTCGAGCGCCACTTTGGCTGCCGCGAGTTGTTTGCCGGCAGCCTCAAGTTCCTTCGCGCGGTTCGCGTCGGTTGCGGGCTTCTGTTCTGCACTGGCCTGAGCGTACTCCGCAGAAAGAACATCTGCGGTGGCCCTGCTCACGACAGCCGCGCGCTCAAGCTCACTCGCACGGCGCGCGCGGCTCGTTCGAGCCTCTGCCTGCGTTTCGAGCTTCACCCGGTCGGCGGCAATACGTGCTTCCAGACTGGCCAATTCCGCTTGAGTTGCCGCCAGAATGGCTTCGGCAGACTTCAGACGGAGCATTGGACGCTCAACATTGCGACGCGCCACCTGCAGCTTCTCGGCAACTTCCCGTAATGACGCATTGGCGGCGATCGAGGAAACGATCGATGTAGCCGGCGCGACGGACAAGAAGCACGCCGTCCAACCATCGGAACCTACGACATCACGGCCATCGGGGTAAGCCGGTGCTTCGAAATCTACTTGCAGCAGAGACTCTCCCGCGGCGTTTTGAAACCTGATCTCGTCCAGAACCACCACGCTGCCCGTGCGGGCGTCAAACGTGAGCGGCTTGTTTGCGTCACCTACGGGGCTCCAGCCGTTCAAGGCCACAGGGATATTGTCAACCAGCAGTTTGTCGTCACTGAGTGACCGCACGCTGAGCAAACACCGATCTGCCTTCGGCTCAATCTTCAACGAGATCTGAAGCCGCTTCTGTCCGCCAGCGAAGTCGTAGTTGCCAGCGGCGAACTCGGCGAAGGTGCCCGGCTGATACGACATGACTCGGCCGTTCTCGAAACCCACGTACCCCGCCGTCAGCCCCTTGGCCGCGTCCTTCGCAAATTGAAAGTTGAAGTGCGTGTCGGTGAGTAACAACACTTGAAAAGTCAGTGTCGTGCTTTCGTCCAGAGCCTTCAGTCGCGGCACGCTGTTGAACAGGATGCGTCGGCCAGCGGAAGCGTCGAGCTTCAGTGACTGTTGCCCGGCGAGTGCTCCGGGTTGCCCGCCGTGCAGCGCGGCCTGTTTTGCCGCCTCATAAGCCGCTTCCGCTTGCGCCAGCTGTTCTTTGAGTGCGGCAGGGACTTCCGTAGATGCGCTTCGGGCGGCGGCGAGTTCCGTCTCGGCCTTTTTGATCGCCGCCTGACTGTCTGCCAGCAGAGTTGCCTGCAACGCTGGTCTCAATCCGGGGTACCAGGCGGCTACAGGCAACGAAACAGTTTCGATCCGAACTGCAGTGTCCGTCAGAAATGTCGGCAATCCGGGGCTCATTGAGCCGCGCGCTGCGACTCGATTCCGTTCATCGCCGCCGGTGTAGAACCAGGTCGGAGCGGTGGGGTTCTTATCGAGAATTCGCACCGCTCCCAGCCGCTGAATCTTGCGCAGCGAACTGTAGTTGTATTCCTGATACGGCCCAGGATCGGCCTCGCCGGGCACGCGGTCCTGGCGAATGCCGATGGGCTCAAAGAACGCCCGCAACTGGAAGTAGTTGTCCTGACTGATCGGGTCGTACTTGTGGTCGTGGCAGTGAGCACAGTTGAACGTCAGGCCAAGGAACGCCTTACCGGTGTGCTCGACAGTACTGCGCATCCAGTCGTTTGGGTTCAGTGCATACCAGTTGCGAATCAGATAGCCCGTCGCGACGGTTGCGTCATCGTCATCGGGACAGATCTCGTCGGCTGCGAGCATCTCCTGCAGCATTCGATCGTAGCCCTTGTCCGCATTCAGCGAACGCACGATCCAGTCCCGCCAGCGCCAGATTTGCGGAGCACTGTTCCAGACATCAGGCACATGCCGCCGCCCGTACCAGTCGCTGTAACGCCAGATGTCCATCCAGTGCCGCCCCCAGCGTTCGCCGTAGCGGACGTCGTTGAGCAGGCGATCAACCACAGTCTCAAAGGCCTGCGGCGATTCGTCCGCGAGGAAGGTATGCAGCTCATCGCGGGTTGGTGGGAGACCAATCAAATCCAGATAGACGCGTCGCAGCAGGATCGACTTCTCCGCCGCTGGTCGGGCTTTGAATCCGAGTTGTTGATGTTTCGCGGAAATGAAGGCGTCAACGGGGTTGCCAGAAGCAGAGTTCTGATCGCCAACCGGTACTTTGGCTTTGACGGGTTTCTGAAACGCCCAATGTTCGCGAGGATCCTGCTCTGGCCGTTCATTTTCTGGCGATGCGGCGCCGCTCTGGATCCATGTCTCGATGCTTTGAATCTGCTCGGGTGAAAGAGGTTTGCCTTCCGGCGGCATTCTCTGGGACAGATCTGCGGACCGAATCCGCTCCACGAGCCGACTCGCGGCAACCTGTCCGGCCGCAACAGCAGGCCCGCTGTCGCCACCCTGTCGAACGAGTTTCCCCGTATCCAAACGCAGTCCAGACTGCTGTTTCAGTGCTCCGTGACAGGCGAAACAACGTTCCTTTAACACAGGTTTAACGTCGCGCAGGTAATCAACCGGTTCGGCCGCCAGCACAGCGACCGGCAAGCAGATCACCCAAAACCCAGCCAACAGACTAAGAAAATGCGGCATAGATCGTGCTTTCATCGCAAACCGAAGGACGAGAGGGATCAGCACCACCGGTACGATCCGTGCTCGCTCAAGGACGAAAACGCAGCCTCAATGCAGATTGCCAACTATGTTTTGATACCGCCAACATCATTGAGATGCGAACCTCAATCGCAATAAGGAGTTTAGATGCGTGGTAGATCACGGGTTGCTGCACTGCTGATAACCGCGACGGGTTTACTGCTGGGCAGCGGATGCGGAGGCTCAGCCGGCCCAAAACGCGTGCAGGTTTCGGGAGAAATTCAGTTCGAAGCGGAGTCTATGCAGGCCGGCGTCATCCGGTTCCTGCCTGGTGACGGCAACAAGGGGCCAGCAGCCAATACTCTGGTCAAGGACGGACGCTACAGCTTCTCAGCCACAGACGGGCCGCAGCCCGGCTTGTATCGAGTGCAGATCGCCAGAACGCTGCCTGCGGAGGGTAAGTTCACTGCAGACTCAAACGCGGGGACAACCCCCGCGCCTCGGGTCGAGTGGTTAGTGATGGTTCAGGTGCCCGATGAAGCATCGCTCAAGCGAGATTTTCGACTGTCCGCGAAGGACCCTGACATCATCACGCTGGATTAGGAAACAAGGAATAACGGAATGCCCCTGCGCAAGGGCCATCGAGGATTCACTCTGATCGAGCTGCTGATCGTAATCGCGATCATTGCGGTGCTCGTCGCCATCTTGCTGCCCGCCGTGCAGCAGGCCCGCGAAGCCGCGCGCCGTTCGCAATGCCAGAATCAGTTGAAGCAGATGGGCATCGCTCTCAACAGTTACCACGAATCGCTGAGGTGCCTGCCACCAGGCAGCCTGCGAACGGCGGGCACCGGCAACGCGTGGGGCTTCTCATTGTTCCTGTTGCCCTACCTGGAGCAAACCGCGGCCTACGAGTCGGTTAACTTCAATACGAATCAAACTTGCTGCACGTGGATCAAGGCGATGCAGACGATGACGCCGAGGTCACCGGAGCCTCAGTCGATGCCGATGCCCTTCTATTACTGCCCGTCGGATCCGAATAGCGGTCGCTCGCTGCTGAGCGGCCCCACCGGCCCCAGCCCGGGCTCGGGAGACTGCGGGTTGCTCTATCCGGGAAATTATCTCGGCAGCAGCGGCACTATCGGGTTGTCGACAATGTCGGCGTGCTTCTCGACGAGCACAGGAACGCTCAATGGCAACGGCCTGCTCTACAGCGACAGCCGTGTGCGGATGTCCGATATCACAGACGGTACGTCAAACACATTTGCCGTGGGCGAGCGCGGGCTGCCTCAAGAACTGGGCTGGGGTTGGATCATGTGCGGCGGCACGGAATGCGAGCAGTACCTCAGCGCGAAGTCCGGCATCATCAATCCGGTGAACATGACAGGCTCAGATCTCAACACCATGAGCTTCTGGAGCTGGCATCCCGGCGGGGCTTACTTCCTGTTTGCGGACGGCAGCGTCCACTTCATGAGCCAGAGCATTTCGTTCCAGACGTACCAGGCTCTATCGACCCGCAATGGCGAAGAAGTCATCGGCGAATATTAAGTCGCTCGCTCTTAGAGGACTCGGTGACCAGCATCGACAAGGCACGCGCCTTCGATGTGCATGCCTGAAAGCATCCTGTAACGCGACGGGGCCGCTCAAATTCCGATGAGCACACGCCGTCTCACGGGCGTAGCTAAGCCGTGCCCTGTCCACCATCTGCTATTGCAGCCTGGATGATAAATGCAGCCTCAATGAACGGTGTCAGGCAGCAAATTATCAACATCCACTCTCATTGAGTTACTACCACATTAATTCTCGCTGACTAAGAAGCGGTCGCTCTGACGTGGATCATCCGAGGGTCCTCGAAATGAGCAGGGAGCAGGCGTCAGCGTTTGCCGATCCCCAAGCCTGACCGCCGAGACTCGTAGCCTTCATTCAGCAGCGCCATCACGCGTACCCTGGTTGCTGACGCACTTCCGTCATGACTCTGAACAGCCGTGGGCGGTTGGTTGCTTTTTTACCAGAGCGATGGTTCAATTCAAACAGCCGGGCGGGCGGATTACAGGTCGCTTGGTCACCTCACTTTTGAGCGCTGGAGAGCGCTCTCCTATCGGGCCGGTCTCGCCGTCAAAGCCTTCATCTCATTTCTTCAGCGGGCAGCTAAATCGCACGGATGTGGCAGCAATGCATGACGCATTCGGAGATTTAACATGCGCACCAGATTTGTGTTCGCCGTTTTTGCAGGGCTGTTGATCGGCCTCGCAATGTCCCAAATGGCGGTTCCTCGAGCTGCTCAGTCGCAGGAAGCCAAGGCCAAAAAGCCTGCTGAAGCAACGGAATTGGACGGCCTCAAAGCGTCTGCCGCGGCTTTCGCCAAAGCGTTCAACGCAGGTGATGCCAAAGCTATCGGCGCCCAGTTCACAGAGAACGCGGAAGCTGTCGACGAGGATGGTGAAGTTACGCAAGGGCGAACGAAGATCGAAGCTCGCTTCGCAGCGCTCTTCAAAGAGTTCCCCAAAGCCCACATCGAAGTTGACATCAGGTCGCTGCGGCAACTCAGTCCCGACGTAGCGGTCGAAGACGGGTTCAGTGCGACAACGCTGACTCCCGAAGAGCCGGGGTCGTGGAGTGCATACTCTGTCGTACATTTGAAACGCGACGGAAAGTGGTTGATCGGCAGCGTCCGTGATTTCCCACCGGATGAATCCGGTGCAACAGCGCACGAGCAGTTGCAGGAGCTCGAATGGCTCGTTGGGCATTGGGTTGATGAGAGTCCCGAGGGACGTGTGGAAACCGATTGCCGCTGGTCAGAAGATGGCAACTACCTGCTGCAGGATTACGTGGTGAAGTCCCGTCGCGGCGAACTCAAGGGGACCCAGCGGATTGGCTGGGACGGCATGCGACGCACAATTCGCTCGTGGGCCTTCGACCACAGCGGAGCCTTTACAGAAGCAACCTGGACTCCGGTCGAAGATGTCTGGGTGCTGAAGGCTGAAGGCGTGACTCCCGTCGGTGAAGGCGTTTCCGTCACTCGCACGGTGACGCCGATCAGTCCCGACTCCTTCCAGATTGATTCGACCAGTCTCGTCGTTGGCAACGAACTGTTGCCCGATACCTCAGTGCGCGTCGTCCGACGCCCGCCCGCGCCCGGGAAGTGATTTCCGGCATGCAGCATGGGTCAGTGGTATTGAGAATCATTCACGAATCATGACGGGAGACAGGTAATGAAGACTCGGATTTGGATTTCGATGTTGGCGGTTGGGTTGGTGGTGGCATTCAGTGTGTCGGACCTGGCCTTTGGCAGAGGGGGCGGACGAGGCGGGGGTGGTCGTGGTGGTGGAGGCGGTCGCGTCGGCGGGGGTGGCGGATTCAGCGGCGGCGCGCGGCCCAGTGGTGGCTTTTCTGGAGGAGCCAGACCGAGCGGCGGTTTCTCCGGAGGTGGAGCACGTCCCTCAATCGGCAGTTCGCCGTCCTTCAGTCGACCTGCGGCTCCTTCGCGTCCATCCATGCCCAGCACGCGTCCGAGCGTCAGTCCCGGCACACGTCCCAATGTTGGCAGCGGAAACATCGCTGGCGGGAATCGCCCCTCAATTCAACCGGGCGGGAATCGCCCCAGTATCGGACAAGGGGGCGTCTCTCGTCCGTCAACGTTGCCGAGCACTCGACCGGGCGGTGGCACCGGAATCGGGTCAGGGAGCGGCATCGGAAATCGACCCGGCACTGGCATCGGTTCAGGGACGGGGATTGGTAACCGTCCGGGCGCTGGGCAGGGAATTACGAATCGCCCTGGCGCTGGACAGGGTATCGCGAATCGACCGGGTGCTGGACAACTGCCCGGAAATCGTCTGCCAGGATTGGGTGGCGACGGCGGAATTGGTTCCCGTCTGCCAAACCAGGGAGCTCGGGTGCAAGACCGCATGGCGGACCGCCCGTCTGCTTCAGACCGGCGAGCCAACTTGAGCGATCGTATGTCGGATGGACGTCAGAATTGGCAGGATCGCCAGGGCGACCGACAGCAAAACCGCGGTGACCGGCAAGACGATCGCCAGGAATGGCGCGACAATAATCGCGAGGACTGGCAGAACTGGGCCGACGAGCGACATGACCATCATGGTGACTGGTATCACGGCGATTGGTATCCCGGTGCCGGCTGGGGCTATATGTGGGATAATTACCCCGTCGCCGCGGCTCTCGGTTTGACCGCGTGGGGTATCAATCGCGTCGGCTATGGCTGGGGATACTGGGGGTACGAGAATCCGTATTACTCCGATGGCGGCTCATCCGGGTACAATTACTCGGAGCCGCTTGTGACATACTCGGATGCTGGTAGTGCCACCGCCGAAGCTCCGGCAGGCTCACCGGCGGCCTCATCAAGCAGTGGGACACAGCCAACAGATGAGGGCATGGCGGCCTTTGAGGAAGCACGAACTGCGTTTGCGGCCGAAGACTACAAGACGGCGCTCGACAAGCTGGACGTGACACTGAAGACCATGCCGCGTGACACGGTGGTGCATGAATTCCGCAGTCTGGTGCTGTTCGCCCTGCAGAAGTACCCGGAATCCGCAGCCGCCGTGTATGCCGTTCTGTCTGCCGGTCCGGGTTGGGACTGGACGACCATGATCAGCCTGTACTCGAACTCGGAAACCTACACCAAGCAATTGCGTGCTCTGGAGCAGTTCTCGAAGGCGAATCCCAACTCCGCCGATGCCCACTTCCTGCTGGGGTATCAGTATCAAACCTGCAGTCACGGCGAACAGGCAGCGAAGCAGTTCAAGCAGGCGCAAGCACAATTGCCGACCGACAAGCTGCTCAAGCAACTGGTCGCAATGACCAGCCCTGCAGATGATTCCAAGAGTCCCGCACCTCAGACTCCCCCGGCGATCGCTCCTGAAAAGGTTCTGAAAGCCGAGCAGTTCGTGGGGACTTGGAAGGCAACCAATCAGGGAGCCACGTTCCAACTGGATCTCACGAAGGATGGCACCTTCACATGGACTTACTCTCGCGGAAAGCAGAAGCAGTCCGTGAAGGGCGTGTTCGCCGTGGATCAGAACAACCTCGCTCTCGAAACCGACGATGGGGGCGGCACCATGCTGGCCGAAGTCGAATTCGCCAATCCTTCGCAGTTCAAATTCAAGATGATCGGCGATGAAGGCAAGGACGCCGGCATGGATTTCAAGAAGGGCTGACAGTGGCCGCAGTGACCACGTTGGTCACTTCAGTCTTGGATGACGCGCCTTCATCGGCGCGCGAACCGTTGGCCATAAGGATCACGTGATGGTTGGACTAATATTTCGGGGCCTGTGGCGATGCGGGGGCTTAGCATTGCTGCTGGCCTCAATGAGCGGATGTGGCGGATCGAATGTCGCAGGTGAGAACCAGGCCTCTGTACCCGTGAAGGTGGAGGTCGCGACTCCGACAGAGAAGGAAGTCATTGACTATCAGGACTTCACAGGCCGACTTGAAGCGGTCGATTCCGTCGAGATTCGTGCTCGCGTCAGTGGGTACCTGACAAAGATTGCCTTTGATTCGAGCATTGAACTCGGTGCGGAAGTCAAAGTTGGAGACCTGCTGTTCGAAATCGACGAGCGGCCGTATCAGAACACGCTGACGGCGGCCGATGCGCAGTTATCGCAGGCGGTCGCACGCGAGAAAGTGACCGCATCGGAGTTGGGTCGGACTGAAGACTTGGTCAAAAACAAAGCAGCCACGGCGCGCGACCTCGAACGCGACATCGGAAACAAAGCCGCGGCGGATGCGGCCGTCAAGGTCGCCCAGGCATCCATCGAACAAGCGAAGCTCGATCTGGAGTTCGCCAAGATCACATCCCCACTCAACGGCCGCATCAGTCGATCGATCCCCTCGGTGGGTGATTTGATTACTCCCGCCACCGGGCAGCTGACGACCATTGTGTCGGTCGATCCGATTCACCTGTACTTCGATATGGACGAGCCGACGCTGCAAGTTCTGCAAAAGGCCGTTCGCGACGGAAAGCTGAAGGGACCGATGGAGGGAGAGATACCACTGCTGATGGGGCTCACCACGGATGAAGGGCATCCCTACCGCGGAAAACTCGATTTCATTGAGAACCAGGTGGACGCCAATACGGGCACGATCCGTGTTCGTGGCGTGTTCTCGAATCCAAAGTCGGAGCGTGGTCCTCGAGCGCTCTCTCCCGGCTTCTTCGCTCGCGTGCGTTTGCCGTTGGGTGAACCGCGCAAAGCGGTGCTAGTCTCAGAACGGGCGATTGGACGGGATCAAGGCAGTGCGTTCGTGTACGTCGTCAGCCCGGAGCATGAAGTCATCTATCGTCGTGTGAAGCTCGGTGCGCTGCACGATGGCATGCGTGTGATTGCCGACGGACTTACAGCAGGCGAGAAGATTGTGACCAACGGACTGCAGCGCGTGCGCCCCGGCTCCAAGGTCGAAGAGGTGGAACCCAAGAGTCAGAGTTCAGAAAAGTCGAAGGAATAAGCGCAGGAGGGCAAGAGTTATCGAGAGCGTGCCGGGCTCTGATGCCACATCTCACTGCGGAAACAGTCGCTTAGCTGACCCCAGTCTCTGACTCACGAATTCTATTTTCATGGCCAAATTTTTTATCGAACGCCCCGTCTTCGCGATTGTGATCTCACTGGTCATTGTCTTTGCGGGGGGCGCGGCGCTCTGGACGTTGCCGATCGCGCAGTATCCGGAGATCGCGCCGCCGAGCGTTGAAGTGTCGGCGAACTATCCCGGAGCGAACGCGAAGGTCGTGCAGGAAACGGTTGCCGCGCCGATCGAGCAAGAAGTCAACGGCGTCGAGAACATGCTTTACATGTCGTCGCAGTCGACGAATGACGGCGGCTACAAGCTGACGGTGACGTTCAAACTCGGCACCAATCTGGATATGGCTCAGGTGCTGGTGCAGAACCGCGTCTCGCTCGCGCTGCCGAAGTTGCCGGACGTCGTGAAGACGACGGGCGTCAGCACAAAGAAGAAATCGCCGAGCATTCTACTGGTCGTCAATCTCTTCTCAGAGATTGATAAAGCAACCAATCAGCCGATCTACGATCAGCTGTACTTGAGCAACTACGCGACGATCTACATCAAGGACGAATTGCTACGCATCAACGGCGTGGGTGATGTCGGCTTTTTGGGTCAGCAAGACTACAGCATGCGTGTCTGGCTCAACCCAGAGCGACTGGCCGCTCGTGGCATGACGGCGGGTGATGTCGTTAACGCACTGAAAGAGCAGAACGTGCAAGTCGCGGCCGGTCGGTTGGGACAACCACCGGTACCGACAGGACAAGACTTTCAATACATCCTCTCGACGCTGGGCCGACTGACCGACCCAGAGCAATTCGAGCAGATCATCATCAAGACGGGCGAGTCCGGGCAGATCACTCGGATGCGCGATGTCGCACGATTGGAACTTGGAGCGAAGAATCAGGACATGCAGTGTTCGCTCGACGGTCAGCCGTCAGTCGGGCTATCGGTTTTCCAATTGCCGGGCTCGAATGCGCTGGAAGTTGCCAACGCGATCCGGGCGAAGATGAAGGAACTGGAAGCCGCTCTGCCTGGTTTCAAGTCGGGCGTGAAGTACGCGATCGTGTATGACACCACGCCCTTCATCGAACAATCCGTCGACGAAGTCTTCCATGCGTTGCGCGACGCCATCATTCTGGTCGCCATTGTCGTGCTGCTGTTCCTGCAAGACTGGAAGTCGATGATCCTGCCGATGATCGACGTGCCAGTCTCGCTGATCGGCACGTTGGCGGTCATGGCGGCGCTGGGCTTCACGCTGAATAACCTGACGCTCTTCGGGCTCGTTCTGGCCATCGGCATCGTGGTGGACGACGCGATCGTTGTGCTGGAGAACATCGAGGTCTGGCTGGCGAAGGGCTACGACGCCAAGACGGCGACGATCAACGCGATGAACGAGATCACCGGGCCGATCATTGCGATCACACTGGTGCTTAGCTCCGTGTTTCTGCCGAGTGCGTTTCTCGGGGGAATCAGCGGTCAGTTCTATCGACAGTTCGCTCTGACGATTTCGGCGTCGATGATCATCTCGGCCATCAACGCGATGACGATGACCCCCGCTCGCGCAGTTCAGATCTTCAAGAGTCGCGAGGCCAAGCCGGGCGACCCTCCCGGTCATCACCATGCCCTCGAAGCATTGCCCTGGTGGGGATATGTCATGCTGCTCGGCTGGCTGAGCGAGCACTATCTCTACCCGCTGTTTGCCGCGAAGCTCGAAGGGGCATCGCCGGCTGCGCAATGGACGGTGGCTTTGGTAACTGCCCTGCCGGGAGCGGTTGTTGGCTGGATGTTCGCCAAGAAGATCAACGAACTATTGAGCGTGTTCTTCAAGTGGTTTAATCGTGGCTTTGATTGGATCACGAAGATCTATGGCCGCATCGTGGCGGGGTCGCTGCGAGTCTGCGTGATCGTCCTGCTGATCTACGGCGGCTTGTTGGGAGCAACCTATGTGGGCATTACCCGCACCCCAATTGGCTTCATTCCCAATCAAGACAAAGGATATTTGATTGTCAATATACAGTTGCCCGACTCATCATCGCTGGAACGTACCGTTGAGGTCGTTAATCGCGTTGAAAAGATCGTGAGAGAGACCCACGGCGTGGCGCATACGATCGGCATTCCCGGTCAGTCGTTCGTGCTCAACGCCGTGAATTCGAACTTCGGCTCGATGTTCGTAATCCTCGATGACTTCGATCATCGACATGGTTTGGAAACGTACTCAGCAACCATCGGCCAGAAGATCCGGAAGCAATGCTTCGAAGAAATCCTAGACGCTCAGATTGCGGTGTTTGGCGCACCGCCCGTCGATGGCCTCGGAAATGCTGGTGGTTTCAAGCTGATGATTGAAGATCTCAGCGGCGGAGACTTGGCGACGCTGCAAGCTCAGGCCGACACCGTCGCCGCGAAGGGCAACGAACAGCCGGGCCTCGTAGGGCTGTTTAACAGCTTCCGGTCGAACACGCCTCAACTCTACATCGACGTTGATCGCACGAAATGTAAGTCCATGGGCGTGCCGCTCAACGATGTGTTTACGGCGCTGTCGGTTTATCTCGGCGGTTACTACGTCAACGACTTCAACCAATTCGGTCGGACGTGGCAGGTTAATTTGCAGGGCGATGCCGGGTTCAGGCTTCGCCCGGACGATGTCAAGGCGCTCAAAATCAAGAACTCTCGCGGCGATATGGTTCCCTTGGGGACTCTCGTCGAAATTAAGGAAGTTGGCGGGCCGGTGATGATTACGCGCTACAACACGCGTACGGCAGCGTCGATCAACGGCGGTTCACTGCCGGGCGTCAGCACGGGACAGATCATCTCGATGATGGAGAAGGTCGCAAAGACCGAACTTTCCGGAGACATGAAGTTTGAGTGGACCGAACTGACCTACCTGCAACTGCTCGAAGGCAGCGCCGCGATTTTTGCGTTCATTGGAGCACTCATCCTGGTGTTTAATGTTCTGTCCGCGCAATACGAAAGCTGGTCGATGCCGATGGCCGTGCTGCTCGTCGTGCCCATGTGCCTGCTGAGCGCAGTGATCGGCCTGTGGATGTTCAAGCTCGATATCAACATCTTCGTGCAAGTTGGTTTTATCGTGCTGGTAGGACTGGCCGCCAAGAATGCCATTCTGATCGTCGAGACTGCGCGGCACAAAAAGTCGACGGGAGAATCTCGCTTCGATGCCGCTGTGAACGCCAGCAAGAGTCGCCTGCGGCCAATCATCATGACTTCGTTTGCGTTCATCCTGGGAGTGGTTCCGCTGGTGGTTTCTCATGGAGCTGGCTTCGAGATGCGCCGCACGCTGGGCGTGGCCGTGTTCTTCGGAATGCTGGGAGTTACTGGCTTCGGCATCTTCCTGACACCGGTGTTCTACTACGTCATCGATTGGCTGGCCGATCGCGGTAGCGGTGGTAACCAGTCGAAACTGGATTCTCAAACCGCGTCCTCGAATCCGAGCGGCGCGGGGCATTAGGACGGCATACGCCCCATGCACCGGCTGAGTCTTTCAGGCACTGTTTCCACCATCTGGCATCGCCATATCTGGCTGCGCCCGCTGATTGTGTTGCTAGTGCTGGCAAGTGTTGGCTGGGTGATGCGTGCGAAGGTAGAAGCGACACTGAAAGCAAACCTGCAATCGGTGCTGGAAACCACCCTGCAAGCCGAGCGTACCGCGCTGCGAAACTGGATGCGGATGCATCGCAACCAGGCGGAATCCGCCGCGGGCGATCCCCAGATCGCTGAGACGATCCGGTTACTCGTGAAAACTGCTACGCCGCAGATATCCGCTCTGGAGTTGTTCAATCTACCGGAGTCAAAAGAACTCCGTAGCGAACTCCATCCGATCGTGACGTCGCACGGATATAATGGCTTCGTCGTCATTGAGCAGACCGGACGCGTCATCGGCTCGTACAGGACTGAGAATCTGGCGTGGCAACTCTCAGAAGACGAGTTGGCACCGTTGCGTCAAATCGCCTTCGGGGGCCGCTCGATGATCGTGCCGCCCTCACCTAGCAAGGTGGCTCTGCCCGACCGGCACGGCACGTTACGCATCGGAGTGCCCACCATGTTTGTGATGGCCCCCGTGCGCAACGAAGCCAAGGAAGTCATCGCACTGCTCGGCCTGCGAATTCAGCCGGAAGTTGAATTCACGCGCATCATGGAAACCGCCCGCCTCGGAAAAACCGGTGAAACATTTGCATTCAACCGGAACGGTCTCATGGTGAGTAACAGTCGCTTTGACGATCAACTTCGCGGCATCGGACTATTGACCGAGAACGCTGATTCGACGCTGAATGTTTCATTACGAGATCCCGGGGTTGATCTGACAACAGGCACGCGACCTACTCAATCGAGATCAGAACTGCCACTGATTCACCCCGTTGCTGAAGCCATTGCCGGACGCGACGGCATCAGTATTGAAGGCTATCGCGATTATCGCGGTGTGCCCGTAGTGGGAGCATGGGAATGGCTCAATGAGGACGGTTTTGGAATAGCGATGGAAGTTGAAGTCCGTGAATCTCACGAAACAATTAACACGATTAATTACGCATTCTGGGGCCTGTTTGCGCTTCTGGCTGCCGCATCTGCGGCTATGCTGGTGTTCATGCTGCGGGCTGATCGCATGGCCGAACACGCGCGGTTGACAGCTATCGAACTAAAGCGACTGGGCCAGTACACACTGGAAGAAAAGCTCGGCGAAGGCGGCATGGGCGTCGTGTACCGTGCACGGCACGCGATGCTGCATCGACCGACCGCGGTCAAGTTTCTCGATGCGGCCAAGACGAACGAAAAGACCATCGCCCGCTTCGAACGCGAGGTACAACTCACCGGTCAACTCAATCACCCGAATACGATTGCGATTTACGACTACGGCCGTACCCCCGAGGGTGTTTTCTACTACGCGATGGAATACCTCGACGGTATCAACCTGGAGAACCTGATCGACTGGCACGGCCTGCAGCCGGAAGGTCGTGTAATTCACATTCTGAAGCAGGTTTGCGGATCGCTGGCTGAGGCTCACGGTGTCGGCCTGATTCATCGGGACATCAAGCCTGCAAATATATTGCTGAACGCCCGAGGCGGCTTGTTTGATTTCGTGAAACTGCTGGATTTCGGACTAGTGAAGACAACCGAGCACGCTGCGTTGGCGACACAAGGAGGCGGAATCGTCGGCACACCCCTCTATATGTCTCCAGAGGCCTGCCAATCACCAGACAACATTGACGCTCGCAGCGATTTATACGCGGTGGGGGCCGTCGGATACTTCCTGCTGACGGGTACGCCGCTGTTCGACGGTGAGAGCGTATTGGACATCCTCAAGGCTCAGGCCGAAACGATGCCCGAACCGATCTCACTGCGCACGACGCAGTCTGTGTCGCCGGAGCTGGAAACTTTATTGATGCGGTGTCTGGCGAAATCTCCAGCGGATCGACCCGCCTCGGCCCAAGAGATCATGGACGCCTTGAACGAGTTGCCAACCAAAGATTCGTGGACTGACGCGAATGCTCACCAGTGGTGGCAATGCTTCATGCCAAAGCAAGCGAAGACGCCACTCCCCAAGACGTCGAACTCCGCCGAGTTTGCCGCCACGGTTGCGATCGAAGTTCGTCACAACAGCGAGAGCGTGTGACGTTCGTGGACCTTACGAGAGGAAGCTACCTGCAGGAGCAAAATCCTTTACTATGGGTGATTCACCCGGAAAGAGCGGAATGATGGCCGACCTCAGTAATTTACTAAGCCGGATTGATGCCGAGTTCGCGGCGTCAGACAAGCAGATCAAAGAATTTCAAACAACGCAGATTCAGGCGCACCAGGGACGGCAAGAGCGACTGGAATTATTCGTCAAGGCGTGCGAGCAGTTGCGGGGCATCTGGAAACCAAGACTGGAAGCGCTCGCTCAAAAATTCGGCGACAAAGTTAAGGCAACCCCGACTGTCTCGCCCACCAGTCGCGAAGCAACGTTCCAGTTCAATTCGCCGCTGGCTGATATTTCCTTGAGGTTTTCAGCGACGACAGATGCCGAAGTTCGCAGGCTCGTGCTGGACTACAACCTTCACATTCTGCCGATCCTGATGAAGTTCGAGCCGCATATCCGGGTCGAGTTCCCCTTGGAAGAAGTGAACTCAGCCGCAGTTGCGCAGTGGATTGACGACCGACTCGTCGACTTTGTCAAAACATACCTGTCGCTGCACCACAATGAATACTACTTGAAGGGTCACATGGTCTCTGACCCGATCAGCGGCACCATGTTTCCGAAGTATGCAGCCGCTGCGACACTCGATTGGCAGGGCAAGACGTACTACTTCATCGGTGAAGCAACGCGTCGAGAGTTTGCGAAGCAAAAGGGCGTCCCTTCCTGAGCGCTGAATATCTTGAGCATTCGTGGCAGGCATGGGCAGGCATGGGCAGATTATTCCGGAACGCACGGGAAGCCGCCGAGGCCAACTACCGGAGTAAGAAGTACCAGTAACGACGAACATCAAAGGCCAACATCATGTCAAAGAAGGCTCTGCACGAGCGGGCGCACAAACTGGCGGAAAAGTTCCGCATCGGAAGCGGGAAAAAGTTCCGAATTAAAGACATCAGTCCAGACGACACCGCGTGGCTCAAGGAAGAACAGAAGCCAGAAGCCGTCAAGGCACTCGCAGAGGGCGTAGAGGCGCTGGCGGAGTTGCAGGAGAAGCTCTACGCCCAAGACCGCTGGTCTGTGCTGCTCATCTTTCAGGCGATGGATGCCGCTGGCAAAGATGGGGCGATCAAACACGTGATGTCGGGTATCAACCCGCAGGGCTGCCAGGTGTTTTCGTTCAAAGCCCCGACCAGCGAGGATCTCGATCACGATTATCTTTGGCGCTGCATGAAGTGCCTTCCCGAGCGCGGACGTATTGGCATCTTCAATCGTTCTTACTACGAGGAGACACTCGTCGTACGCGTGCATCCCGAGTACCTCGCGAAGCAACGGCTACCGGAAGAACTCGTCACCAAACACATCTGGGACGACCGCTTTGAAGACATTCGCAACTTTGAGAAGTATCTGACGCGTAACGGCGTCATTGTGCGGAAGTTCTTCCTGCATGTTTCCAAGAAGGAGCAACTCAACCGGTTCCTCAGCCGACTCGACGAACCATCGAAGAATTGGAAGTTCTCGAGTGCGGATGCACATGAACGCGGCTACTGGGACGACTACATGTCCGCCTACGAGGACTTGATTCGCCACACCTCAACCGATGACGCGCCTTGGTACGTCGTTCCGGCAGACAACAAATGGTTTACGCGCATTGTTGTTGCGGCCGCGGTGATCGAGGCACTTTCGTCTGTTGATTTGCACTATCCCAAAGTAGATGCCGCCAAACGGAAGGAACTTGAAGAGGTGCGAAAGGCCTTGCTCGAAACCAAGTGAGCACAGCAGTAGCAACCATCAGTGCGGACGTTGGATGAACAATCAAAATCAGTGCTTTCGCGGGTGAGTAGATATGTCAGCGGAACCACCACCGACGAAACCTAATGAGACGCAAAGCGAGGTCTGGCGATATCGCCTAAGTCTACCGGTACTCCTCATGTGCGTTATGATCGGAGTCGCATGCGGTACCGGCGGCTACACGGTTCGCTACGCCGAAGGCTTTTCGTACCTCAGTAGTGATCCGAAGGCGTGTGTCAACTGCCATATTATGCGTGATCAGTACGACGGCTGGCAGAAGGCGAGCCATCATGCAGTAGCGACATGTAACGACTGCCACGTTCCGCATGCGTTTATACCTAAGTATCTGGTGAAAGCCGAGAACGGCTTCTGGCACTCCAAAGGCTTCACACTGCAGGATTTTCCGGAGCCAATCCGCGTTCGCCCGATTAGTTCGCAGATTCTAAACGCCAACTGCATCGAATGTCATCGAGGTGTTTGTAACGACATCCTCGGCCAGGGCACTGTCGGAAGCGAAACGATCAGTTGTGTTCATTGTCACGCGGCGATCGGCCACGGGCCCTTGCGCTGAAAGGTAAGAACCATGACGGACACAAATGCCGCACCTCAATCTGCTCCACGGGGCAAGGGTGCGTACATCGTTGTCATTGTCATCACGGCCATCGTCACCTATGGAATTGTGGCGCTGTTGATGAACATCAACGAGCGTAAGCACGAGGCGCAACAGCATTATGTCAAGCTGGTCGACCTCACTGAGAAAACAATCGACCCCGCAGAGTGGGGTAAAAACTTCCCGCGTCAATATGACAGCTACAAACGCACTGCGGAAAACACGTCGCACCGCCACGGCGGTAGCGAGGCGATTTCCAAGCTGGAGGATGACCCTCGCTTGCGACGCATCTTCGCAGGGTATGCGTTCAGCGTGGATTATCGCGAACGCCGCGGCCATGCCTTCATGCTCGAAGATCAGGACAACACAGAACGCGTTAAGCAGTTCAAGCAGCCGGGCGCCTGCCTGCACTGCCATGCCTCGATCAGCACCGCATATCGCGAGGCCGGTGATGGTGATCTGATGAAGGGCTTTGAGAAGGTCTGTTCGATGCCTCTCAAGGAAGCTCGCGGTCTGGTAGAGCATCCCGTGGCATGCGTCGATTGTCACGATCCCCAGTCCATGCAGTTGCGAGTCACACGACCAGGCTTCATCCGGGGCATTGCCGAACTGGCCAAGCATGTAGCTGAAGAGATCGCCAGTAACGCGAAGAAACCGGAGAGCGAGCAAAGCTCACCCCCACTGCCGCACCTAACCAGCATTCATCAGTGGGCTCGACATCGCAATCAGGGCAGTACCGAAGAATATGACGTGAATACCCTGGCCACTCGTCAGGAGATGCGCAGCTATGTCTGTGGGCAATGCCACGTCGAATACTACTTTAAAGGCGAAAAGAAGACTGTCACCTACCCTTGGCATAAAGGCCTGCGCGTCGAGCAAATTGAAAGCTACTACGACGCCGACAACTACAAGGATTACGCTCACGCGGAAACCGGCGCACCGATTCTGAAAGCTCAGCACCCCGAATTTGAATTGTGGAATCAGGGCATCCACGCGCGAAGTGGCGTCTCCTGCTCCGACTGCCACATGCCATATCAGCGGGAAGGTGCGATCAAGGTCAGCGACCACCAGGTGCGCAGCCCGCTGCTCAACATCGCCCGCGCTTGCCAGACGTGTCATCGCTACGGTGAAGACGAGATCAAAGCCCGCGCGGAGACGATCCAGGCACGCAATAAAGCCTTACTGGATCGCGCCGAAGATGCGCTCGTTGAGTTGCTGGACACCGTCAAGACCGCCAAGGCTGGCAATGTTGATCCGAAAGCGCTGGAAGAATCGCTGACGCTGCAACGCAAGGCACAATGGCGAGTTGACTATATCAACGCAGAGAACTCCATGGGCTTCCATGCTCCGCAGGAGGCCGCACGAATCCTTGGCGAGGCCATCGACTATGCCCGCCAAGGGCAACTGAAGGTGCTCGGCTCGAAGTAAGCTCACTCCATCCAATCGAAATCGCGGCAACGACCTGGCGACAAGGACTGGTAAATGGCGACCACAAAAAACGAAATGAAGCGCAGAGCCGAGAACGACGGCAAGGCCAGCAAAGGTTCTACTCACGGGCCGCTTTCCAAGGACGAACTGGAGAAGCTCGATGCCTACTGGCGAGCATCCAATTACCTGTCAGTCGGGCAGATTTACTTGTTCGACAATCCGCTGTTGAAAAAGCCGCTCAAGCGTGAGCACGTCAAGCCGCGACTGGTTGGACATTGGGGAACCACACCGGGCCTGAATTTCATGTATGTGCATCTCAATCGAATTATCAAACGAGATGATACCAACATGATCTATGTAATCGGGCCAGGACATGGTGGTCCCGCGCTGGTGGCGCATGCGTACCTCGAAGGCACTTACAGCGAAGTTTATCCCAACATCGGCCAGGACGAAGAAGGAATAAAGCAGCTCTTTACTCAGTTCAGCTTTCCGGGTGGCATTCCCAGCCACGTGGCTCCGGAGACTCCGGGATCGATTCATGAGGGCGGCGAGCTGGGGTATGCGGTGTCACACGCTTACGGCGCCGCCTTTGACAATCCCGACCTGATCGTGGCGTGCGTCGTCGGTGACGGCGAAGCAGAAACGGGACCGCTGGCAACGAGCTGGCATTCAAACAAGTTCCTGAATCCCGCCCGCGACGGCGCCGTGCTGCCGATTCTGCACCTCAATGGGTACAAGATCGCAAACCCGTGCTTCCTGGCGCGCATTCCCAAAGATGAATTGCAGAAACTGTTCGAGGGGTATGGTTATAAACCTTACTTCGTCGAAGGGCATGAGCCCGAATCAATGCACCAGCAAATGGCGGCAGCACTCGACGATGCAACTGCCGAGATCAAACGCATCTGGGCGGCGTGGCGACCGTCAGCACCCACATCCTCTCGCGGGAAGAAAACCGAGGCCGGCGACAACAAGCGGCCTGCGTGGCCGATGATCGTGCTGCGCAGTCCGAAAGGCTGGACGTGCCCGGCAGAGATCGATGGCAAGAAGGCGGAAGACTATTGGCGAGCTCACCAAGTCCCAATGGGCAACATGGACGAACCCGGCCATGTTAAGATCCTCGAACGCTGGATGAAGAGCTATCGGCCGGAAGAACTATTCGATTCAAACGGTAGGCTGAAGGCTGAGATTGCGTCACTGGCCCCAACCGGCCAACGCCGCATGAGCGACAATTCGCATGCGAATGGCGGACTCCTGTTGCGGGATTTGAAGATGCCCGACTTCCGCAGCTACGCGGTCAATGTCACTCGACCGGGTTCAGTAAATGCCGAGGCCACTCGCGTGATGGGCACGTTCCTGCGCGACGTGATGAAGGCAAACCTGGAGACCAAGAACTTCCGGCTCTTCAGCCCGGATGAGAACAACTCCAACCGCTGGCAGGACGTGCTGGAGGTTACGAACCGTTGTTACGTCGCGGAGATTCTGCCTGAAGACGATCACTTGTCACCCGATGGCCG
>CAYLTY010000012.1:0-68941 GCA_964386705.1 uncultured Planctomycetaceae bacterium | reverse complement strand
TGGAACATCCGGAGTGAGGGTGGTCGCGGCCCAATCCCTGGCTGGAAACTCCGGGCGTCGGAATCTCACTGGTGGGCGTGCGGCCGAATTCTCCGCCCCAGATCACCAGCGTGCTGTCCAGCATCCCGCGTAGCTTGAGGTCCGCCAGCAACGCGGCAATCGGCTGATCGCACTCCCCTGCCAGACCTCGATGGTTCGCCTCGATCGCGTCGTGGGCATCCCACGGTTGGCCGGCTCGATGCCAGACCTGAATGAACCGCACCCCGCGCTCCAGCAGACGCCGAGTCATCAGCAACTGCTGCCCATAAACCGAGTTGCCGTACATCGCCCGGATGTCGGCTGGCTCGCGGCTGAGGTCAAACGCGTCGGTCGCCTCGCTCTGCATGCGATAGGCGAGCTCGAAGGACTGGATCCGCGCTTCCAGCAGCGCGTCACCGGTGCGCTGTTCCAGGTGCCGGGTGTTGAGTTCTCTCAAGAGCGCCAGTTGCTCACTTTGCCGGCCCGGTCGCAGGAAGTCGTTCTTCAGATGCTCAATCAGTTGCTCCGGCTGAGTGTGCTGCGTGTTGATGTGCGTTCCCTGATAAGCACCGGGCAGGAATGCCGAACGCCAGTTCTGACCGGCCATCGTCGGAAAGCCGCCGGGGCACATTGCAATGAAACCGGGCAGGTTCTGGTTCTCGGTGCCCAATCCATAAGTCACCCACGAACCCAGACTCGGCCGTGCCTGCCGAGCGTCACCGCAGTTCATCAGCATGAAGGATGGTTCGTGATTCGGCACATCGGCATACATCGACCGGATGACACACAAATCGTCTGCATGCTGAGCCACATGCGGAAACATATCGCTGATGGAAAGACCACTGTTGCCATAGTTCCGAAAGCGGAACGGAGACTTCATCGCCGTGCCCGTCTTGCGTTCCGTACGCTGCGATATCGGCAACGTGCGACCGTGATACTTCGTCAGCGCCGGCTTCTCATCGAACGAATCCACCGCCGACGGACCACCGTTCATAAAGAGATGCACGACTCGCTGAGCCCGCGGCGCGAAGTGCGGCTGCTTCGGAGCCAGCGGATTCGCAGCAACTCGTTCCGCCGCGAGAGCCTTCCCCGCCAGCGCTTCGAGCCCCACGAGACCAAAACCCATCCCACAACGACTCAACAATTCGCGTCGACTCAACATTGGCTATTCCTCAGCGCACCCGAAGACCATGCAGTGCTGCAATCGAGTTCTCAACTCGCGCGCCCTCGCCTTGATCAAAGCTGGTCATAGACGGCGTCTTCCTCGTTGTCCCAAACTTCACGTAGCGCACCGGCAGACGCAGCAATCCACTCTCGCAGGTGTTCCGCGTCGGCCTCCGATTCGGCGTAACCCAAATTGAGCAGCGATGCTCCTAATACGCGCCATTGTCGTCCGATCTGGACTCCGGGAGTGCGACCCGACTTAACCAATTGCAGGGCGAGCGAACGCGACACGCGGAGTCGCTGCGCAACTTCCTCAAGCGTGTAGAACACGTTCGGTTGAATTGTGACGGGCGGCGTCGCTGATGACATGATTTGACTCTTTCTGGTCACAGGCCTTGCTCTATCAGAACTGTATCAGTGCGTGGATGTGTTGAACCATCTCGCATCAGTCCACGAACGCAAATTCGTTCGAGAGCAACAGGGCCTGCAAATACTCTTCCCACGGTGTGAGATACTGTGATGGATTCGCCGGATTGACTTCGGGTTTGGTATCAGACTGCGCGGTGAAGAATCTGGTTGCTAATTGGATTTCTGTAGGTTGAGCTGGTCGACCGAAGAGGCGGCGATGTACGGCATCAATTCGTTGGTCGAGTGGCTCGATGCTGGTCAGCTCGGGCAGGACCGCGAGGTGTAGTGTCTGCTGTTTGAGGAACGGGCTGTTAAGCAGAAAGAGTGCCTGCTGCGGCACGGTTGTCTGATGCCGTTGCGGGTTACTGGTCTCCGGAGTTGCGAAATCAAAGGTGCGAAAGATACCGGGCAGGTTCTGCCGGTCGACGAACCCGTAGACGGACCGGCGGCGAGAGTAAGGCTGCGTCGTGATCGTCACCGATCGACCGCCCATCGTCAGGTCGATTTCACCAGAGACAGCCAGCAGCGAATCACGCAGCGATTCCCAATCGAGACGTCGGCGGCTCATGCGCGAGAGCATGCGGTTCTCCGGGTCTTGTATCCGAACCGCGGCGGGCTTCTCCGCACTGCTCTGTTGATAGGTTGATGACAGCATCACGTGACGATGCAGCTTCTTCAGCGACCAGCCTTCATCCATAAACTGGCGTGCCAGATGATCAAGTAATTCCGGATGAGTTGGTGGTTCACCGCGTAAGCCGAAATCGCTCGGCGTGCGCACGAGACCGGCACCGAAATGATGCATCCAGATTCGATTCACGAAGACTCGCGCCGTGAGTGGGTTGTTGCGATCAGTGATCGCACGCGCGAGTTCCAGACGTCCGCTGCCGGTTTCGAATGGCCGCTGTGATTCGCGTGATAACGCGGCCAGGAACTGACGCGGCGCTTTTGGACCGGGATTGCTGGCATTGCCGCGCAGGAAGATGTGCGAGTCACGCGGCTTCCGGGAATCGACCAGCACGTGCGCGTGCGGAGCCGCGTTTGCCGAAGCCAGCCAGTCTTCGATCTTCCGCTGTTGCTCGTGAAACTGATTCTGCATCGACGCGTCGACGAAGAAAAACTCGTCGATCTCATCCAGCGCCACGACGCTCGGCGCCTGCGGTCCATACAGCAACTGCCGTAACTCTTCCCAGTCCTTGCCTTCCAGTTCCTTAACCGAACTGTCTGCCTTGAGCGCTGCTTGCCACTTCTCGTTAGCCTGCTGAAAAAGTTCCCCATAGCCTCGAGCGACATCGTCGAGTTTCTTGAGCGAGGACTCCTTCAGCTTCTGCAGCACGAGCGGATTCATCGGCCGATCGGCCTGCGGCGAGCGTTGCCACGTGGCGATGAACTCCTGCGCCTGAGTAGCAAACTCATCACCCGCCGTTGTTGCGAGCGCGGCCAGTCCATTCCAAGGCGCGAGCACGGGGTGGTGGTGTTTGCGAGTTTGCTCAAGCAGCCGCGCCCAGCGCTGAGTCGTCACCGGGTTCAGATCTTTGGTCAAATCAACTAGAAACATCACCGCAAGGAAGTTGGCCTGCACTTCTTCCTTTTGACCGGCCAGCAGGTATTCGGCGATGCGGTTGCGGAATGATAATTCAAATCGCTGCCGGTGAGTTTCCAGAAATTGCTGATACTGCGTCGTACGCTGTTGTAATTCGCGAATATAATCTTGATACCGAGTCAACTCAGGCTGGGTCGCGATGACCGGCAGATCAAATGGTTCCAGAGAACTCGAGAAGATGCCGTGCAGACCGTAGTAATCGCGCGTCGGGATCGGATCAAACTTATGATCGTGACACCGGGCACATGCAACGCTCAGGCCCAACAGGCCGCGTGAGACCACATCAATGCGATCATCAATAATATCATGCTGACTGTTGATAAAGCGTTGCCCCAGAGTCAGAAATCCCATCGCCGCTAACGAGCGTGGGTCGTCGTCGTGCGGGAGTTGATCCGCCGCCAATTGCTGCAGGATAAATTGGTCGTAAGGCAAATCTTCGTTGAACGCGCGAATGACATAGTCGCGATAGGTCCACGCGAAGTGATAATTCGGGTTGTCTCGCAGACGGACATAGCCGCGTGTGTCCGAGTACCTCGCGACGTCCAGCCAGTGCCGCGCCCAGCGTTCGCCATAACGCGGAGAGTCCAACAGCCGGTTCACGACGGTCGCAAAGGCGTCGTCGGAAGAATCAGACTCGAAGGCCGCAACTTCGGCGGGTGTCGGCGGCAGACCATGCAGATCGAAGGTCGCTCGGCGAATCAGCGTGCGCCGATCAGCAGGCGGATTGGGCTCAATCTTGGCCGCGTTGAGGCGCACCAGAATGAAGGCGTCGATCGAATCCTTCACCCACTCCGGCTTCTTGAACTCAGGCACTGGCACGTCCGGCACCGGCTGAAACGCCCAGTGCTTGCGGGTGACTTCGTGCCAGTCCGGTTTCTGCTCAATCGGATTGGCCACCGGATCCGCTGGCCAGAACGCTCCCTGCTTCACCCAACTTGTCAGAATCTGGATTGAAGCGTCCGGGAGCTTGCCTTTGGGCGGCATGCGATTCGCTTCGGTATACCGCACCGCATGAATCAGCGGGCTATGGTCGGGGCTGCCGGGATCGACGACCGGGCCGCTGTCGCCACCCTTTCTGAGAGCACTTGCGGAATCCAGACGCAACGCCGCTTCCTGTTTCTTGGAGCCGTGACACGCCTGGCAGTGCTCGACGAGGATCGGCCTAACTCTTTTCTCGAAAAAGACTTCCTGCGTCTCATCAGCCTGTGCCACCCTTCCGCAGAGACTCTGCAATCCGCAGAGGAACACGGCGAGCAGGAGCGTGCGATGAATCCGGGAAGCCATTAGCGATCTCCGCGTGGAAGCTGGACTTAGGGTGACTCTAGCGAGGCAGGCAGGTCATTCGCGAGTTCCCGAATGCTGGACCGGTTTTCCCTGCTGCTTGATGGTCATTCAGGGGGGGACTATTCTCGTCACCGCGATTGACGAAGTTGGCGTCTGTAAGCAGGTGGCTCGGCCAGTTTCCAGTCGTGTTTTGTGCTTCATCTCACCCTTGGGCTGCGGGCGAAGATCGTGCAGAGGTGTCAGGCGACATCACTTCCACACGGCTTGAGGGGACGGACCAGGATCGAACTTCATGGCGGAGATTGTACGCCTCGGCTCTTCTGAGGATCGTCGCGATCATATTGACCGCTCCGTCCAACTGTTGGCGGGCGGCAATCTGGTCGGACTACCTACGGAGACCGGTTACGTACTGGCCGCTTCGGCGTTGCTGCCCGCCGCGGTTCAGAAGCTGGCCGCGTTGGGCCATCCGCTCGTGTTGCTATGTCGCACCGCTGAAGAAGCTGCGGATTACCTGCCGCAGATGTCGGTCAACGGCAACAAGCTGCTGCGACGCGCCTGGCCCGGTCCGCTGCAACTGGTCCTGACTCCAGCGGTTGCCAGTTCCGGGTTGTTTCAAAGCCTGCCCGAACAGACCCGGCAGTTGATCGGCGAGACCAGCCTGCGAGTTCGTGTTTCCAGTTGCGAAGTGCTGACGGAAGTCGCCAGGCACTTGCCTTGTCCACTGATTGTTTCCGATGAGTGCTGTCACGCGCCGTTGGCTAATGGCTCGCAGCTTGTCGAATTGTGCGGAGATCATGCTTCGCTGGTTCTGGATAACGGGACCGCACGCTTTCCCGATGGCGTGACGGTCGCGGAACTCAATGGCGAAGAGATTTCTGTGACGCATGTGGGTGTCATCGCTCCGGACAGCGTGAAGCGACTGACTGCCGACGTCTTCTTGTTTGTTTGCACCGGCAACACCTGTCGCAGCCCGATGGCCGAAGCCCTCTTTCGATTCAAGCTGGCAGAGAAGCTCAAGTGCGATGAGTCTGAACTGGCTCAGCACGGATTCTACGTTGCGTCCGCAGGGATTTCGGCAGGCTACGGCATGCCTGCCAGTCCTGAAGCCGCAGAACTGTTACGGAAGCGGCAAATCGACCTGACTCTGCATTCCAGCCAGCCATTGACCGAGCGTTTGCTCAATCAGGCGGACTACATCTACACCCTGACGAAGGGGCATCGGCGAGCGATCCTCGCCGAACGTCCCGAGATGGCCGACAAGGTGCGTGTGCTCGCTGCAGACGGTTCGGACGTTCCGGACCCGATCGGCAGCGGGATTGATGAATACGAACGCTGCCAGGCAACAATCGAGGCTCACTTGGACGCGATCCTCGCCGGGTTACCGTTGCCGCCAGCGAAATGATTTTGTTAGCCCTTTTGGAACTTGGATTTAGAATTTCAATCAGGAGTTTTGAGCCGCCACCGTGAGGACTGACCATCCTCTGAAACTTCCAACGTCTGGCAGACCTCGGAAGCCTGACCGGCTCGAATAAAAAACTCCTGGACCTCGCCTCGAACACACCTTGAGTAAGGCACACCCCATGAAGATTGCTGTCGCTAGTGATCATCGCGGCATCGACATGAAGATCCGGATCATGGACATGATCCGATCGCACGGACACGAGGCACAAGACTTCGGGCCTAACAGCACGGAGAGCGTCGACTATCCTGATTACGCGAGCAAAGTTTCGGGAGCTGTCTCGCAGCATCAGATCGATCGCGGCATTCTCATTTGCGGTACGGGCATCGGCATGTGCATCGTCGCCAACAAGTTCAATGGCGTGCGAGCCGCTCCCGTGCATGATGAACTTACGGCGGAACTCAGCCGTCGTCACAACGATGCCAACGTGTTGTGCCTCTCGGCCGATCTGATCGGCGAGCAGGCTCTGGAACGCATTATGGGCATCTGGCTGAAGACGGATTTTGAAGGCGGCCGCCACGCCCGACGTCTGGAGAAGGTCCGCGAGATTGAAACCGGCAAGGCACAAGCTTAAGAACGGTGCTGTGGAACTGCGGAAACGCCGTGCGGTTCTGGTGGGACGCGGCTCATGCCCACTAACGCTCGGCGTGTCGATTGAGAATCTGGAGTTACGTTGATGGACCTGTCTGCCCTCCGTTACGCGAAAACCCATGAGTGGACTCGAGTCGAAGGCGACGTAGCCACGATTGGCATCACGGATTTCGCCGTGAAGGCGCTGACCGATCTGGTGTACGTGGACCTGCCTACCGTCGGTAAGAAGGTCAACGCTGGCGACGAACTCGGCGAGGTCGAGAGCGTTAAAGCCGTTTCCGATATCTATGCTCCGGTCAGCGGCGAGGTGATTGAAGTCAACACCAAGCTGCCTGACGATCTGGACCTGTTGTCTAAAGACGCTTTCGGCAAGGGCTGGATGGTCAAGATCCGGCTCTCGAATCCGGCTGATACGAATCAGTTGATGGATCGAACGGCCTATGAAGCTCACTGCGCACACGAAGCTCACTAACGGGAAACAGGATCAGACCTGCTTGCGAACTTAAGGATGGTCAGCGTCGATGAGCTATCTCTTTACGACTCCGGAAACCCAGCAGCAGATGTTGGCTGCGATTGGCGTTTCGTCGATTGAAGACATTCTGGCGGATCAGGTGCCTGCAGATCTGCGGCTGAAGCGCGATCTGGATTTGCCCGCGCCGCTCAGCGAACTGGAACTCGAACAACTACTGCGTCAGAAGGCCCGTGAGAACGTCGGCCCCGGCACTCGCAGTTGTTTCCTCGGTGGTGGCGTCTACGACCACTTCATTCCGTCGGCCGTCGATGCCATTGCGTCGCGGTCCGAGTTCTATACCGCTTATACCCCGTATCAGGCGGAAGCCAGTCAGGGCAGCCTGCAGGCGTTCTTCGAGTATCAATCGCTGATCTGCCAGCTCACCGGAATGGATGTCTCGAACGCGAGCCTTTACGAAGGCGGCACGGCTGTCAGCGAAGCCGTCTTCATGGCGATCCGTCATACCAAGCGGCATGATCGCGTCGTCATGCTGGGCTCGCTGAACCCCGAATACATTCAGGTCGTGAAAACTTACCTCTTCCGCAAGGACTGCGAAGTGGTGGTCGTTCCGACGCCGGACGGCACGGTCGATGTCGCGGCCGTCGAAGCCGCGATGAACGACAAGACCGCGTGTCTCGTGATGCAGCAGCCCAACTTCTTCGGTTGCCTCGAACAAACCGCTGAGTTGTGCGCTGTCGCTCACAAGCACGGCGCGTTGGCGATTACATCCTTCGATCCGCTGAGCCTCGGCCTGTTGAAGCGACCGGGTGATTACGGAGCAGACATCGCCGTCGCGGAGGGTCAGAGTCTCGGCATTCCGATGCAGTACGGCGGCCCGTTCCTGGGCATCATCGCCTGCCGCAATGAGTTCGTCCGTCAGATGCCCGGCCGCCTGATCGGTGAGACCACCGACCGCAAAGGTAACCGCTGCTTCGTGCTGACGATTCAAGCTCGCGAGCAACACATTCGCCGCGAGAAAGCCACCAGCAACATCTGCACGAATCAGGGCCTGATGGCGCTGCGAGCCACCGTCTACATGACGCTGATGGGCCCGCAAGGGATGAAGGAAGTCGCGACGTTGTGCGCTGACAAAGCCCACTATGCCGCTGAGCAACTGGCGAAGGTGCCGGGCTTGTCGCTCGCGTTCAATCGTCCGTTCTTCAAAGAGTTTGCCCTGCGTTCGACGTCAGGTGCTCAAGCCCTGATGGAAAAAGCCCGCCGCGCCGGTTTTGACATCGGCCCGCAAGCGCTGGCTGGAAACGCGGACGTCGTGATGGTCGCCGTCACAGAAACACGTTCACGAGCCGAAATCGACCGCCTGGTCGCCGCCCTGCGAGCGTGAAGAAATCGCGCAACCCAACGGTTCGCATAGCAATCACTGACTACAGTCGTGAGATCACGACGTATGCCAGTGCTGCCAGCACAGCTCCGCAGGGCACAGTGCTGACCCACGCCAGCAGGATTTGCCCCACTGTGCGCCACTTGGCCTGACGCGTCGTGGCACCCATGCCTAGCAACGATCCAACGCTGACGTGAGTTGTGCTGACGGGCAAGCTGTGGAGGCTGGCCGTAGTAACCAATCCCGCCGTGACGAGGCTGGCGGCGAAACCTTGTCCCGGGTTCATGTCAGTCACTTTCTTGCCCAAGGTTTCGGCGACACGGTCGGCGTCCAGCAGCCCACCCAAGGCTATCAGCACAGCCACTCCCATGAAGCCCCAGGAGATATTCAAGCTTGGCACGACAAGCAGGAGTGCAACCATCTTGGGAGTATCATTCAGCCCTCGTGCAAAGCTGGCGGCGCCGGTCGCCAGATAATGCAATACATCGAGCGTCCGCGTGCGGTGATCTGGCGCCAGACGCAGCGTTCGCAGGATGAGGTACGTGACCGATCCGAGAATTGCTGCGACCAACGGACTGAAAAAGAGGGGATAGATAAAGTTCTTTCCCAGTGCGGCAATTTGAACGTCGCCTCCGCTGCCTGCGAGGCCAGCTCCGAAAAGGGCGCCGACCAACGCATGTGTCGTTGATACCGGAAAGCCGAAACGAGTTGCCAGGAAGCTTGTGATCGCGGCACCAATGGCTACCGCACTTAAGAATGAGGGAGACTGCACGAGCGTGTCTGGAACGATCCCGCGGCCGCTGAACTTCTTGAGCATGCCTTCCGAGACGAAGGCAGCGGTGACTGACCCTGCAAAGGTTGTGGCCGTACCCCACAACAGTGCGCGTCGCAGTGTGGTAGTACCGCTGCCGTAGAGCGACGCCACACCTTTAAAGTTGGCATTCGCACCGTTGGTAAAGGCGACGAAGCAGACACCAGCCAGCAAGATTGCCGTGAGCATGGATGATACTTACTTGACCTTGTTTTCCGTCGTTTCGACGGGGT
This sequence comes from uncultured Planctomycetaceae bacterium, assembly GCA_964386705.1. GTDB lineage: Bacteria > Planctomycetota > Planctomycetia > Planctomycetales > Planctomycetaceae > AM-0621. The sequence continues at coordinate 59,523 of CAYLTY010000012.1, read as the reverse complement.
GCTGCTTCAGTGACGCATACTCTTTCCAGGATCCTTCATACAGTCGCACATTCGGGTATTTGGCAACGTGCTTCAAATAGAACCGCAGCAAGCTGCCTTCTCGCGAGGTGCCGCAGTAGACGAGGATTTCCTTGTCCGGCGTCAGACCGGCCGCCTGCAGATCGGCTTTGACCTGATCGAACGGCCGAAACTTGTGAGTGTTGTTCTGCTCCATGAGCCGTGCCCAGTGGAAGCTGATTGCACCCGGGATGTGTCCTTTGCGGAGCCAGACATCGTCATTACCCACGTACTCATTGTGCGGTCGCGCATCGACGAGGATTACTCCCGGTTGCCCCTTGCGCTTCAAGACCTCCTCCAGAGTCATCGCAATTCCGGGGTTCATCTTTTCCGTCAACTTACCGGCTGGATTTCCATAATACTCCTGCGTGACGGGCAGCTTCGCCTTCTTCCACTCAGGCAGCCCGCCATCGACGATGCGGATATCTTCCACACCAAACTTCTCCAGCACATAAGCCACCATGGTGGCGCTCAGAATCTCATCGTTCGGCAGAGCGTCACCCGTGGCGTAGATCAGTTGAGTCCGATTGCGATCAACTCCGGCACGAACCAGCAAAGCTTGCGTCAGGTCGTCGGGCAGATATTGCACCGGGACGCCTTTGTCGGTGCCTCGCAAAGTGTCGAAATTCAGATGATGGGCCGACGGAATGTGACCTCGGAAGTAGTCTTTATATCCACCGCGAGTATCAAGCACGACTGGTCGCTTGCTGGCATCTGCAGCCTCGAGCAGTTGATTGGCCGCTGACGGAGAAATGATACCAATTTCAGCCCAGACAGCGGCAGGTGCAGCCAGCAGAATGACGAAGGCGATGATGGTCTTCATAAGTCGATGACGAGTCTGTGAGGTAAGGAGCGGAACGCGTAAGCGATCAGCGCGGAAAAGCGGCTTCAGGGCCGACGCTGCCAATCACAAACGGCACCTTACCATACTCAAACGTCAATCGGAATGAACCGCTTCCAGGCGAACGCGAGGCGCGACTGGTGCACGACAAGTCGCACGCAGTTCACTTGTTGACGCGAGGCACGTCCTGACCCCAATCGGTGTGATCGGGGCCGGGCCACTCGTCAACGTAGGTGCGTTGAGCCCATTCGTTCCAGGCGGTTTCCAGATTCTTCGCTCGCTCGGGATGCTGTGCGATCAGATTGTGCTGCTCGGTGCGGTCAGCTTCCATGTCGAACAACTCCCAGGGTTGGCGGTGTCGCATGACCAGCTTCCATTTCCCGTCACGCACGGCTTTGTTGCCTTCGTGCTCCCAGCAGATCGGCAGCGATCTTCCGAGCGGCTTGCCATCAAAGCCCGCCCGCAGACTGACACCCTGCATGGGCTCGATTGCCTGGCCTTCAACCTCGGTCGGATACTTCGCACCGGCTAGATCTACAGCCGTCGCCATGACGTCAATCAGGTGTCCGGGCTGATTCTCGAAAGTATTGCGGCGTAGCTCCGGGATGCCGGCCGGCCAGTGAGCGATGAGCGGCGTGCAGATGCCGCCCTCATGAGTGAAATGTTTGTAACGTCGGAACGGAGTAGTGGTCAGTGTGGCCCAGTTCATGCCGAGTTTCACCGATGATTGCGGGCCACCGATGGGGCCTTCGCCGCGAGTCTCGCCCGGCGGTCCACCTTCCGCGTTGCCACCATTATCACTCAGAAACAGGATCAGGGTGTTATCGAGCACGCCTCGCTGCTCCAATCCTGCGACCAGAGAGCCCATGGCGAAATCGATGCGATCAATCATCGCTGCATATACGGCCATCATCTCGTCAAAGCGAGCTTGTCGATCCGGTGCCCGCGTGTCCCAGGCGGGCGAATCAGCGGGTCGCGGAGCCAGTGCCCATTTGGGGTCCATCAGTCCGATTTGAATCTGTTTCGCGTGACGCTGTTCGCGGAGTTTGTCCCAGCCGACCATATACTTGCCGCGATATTTCTCAATAACCTCGCGCGGCGCGCGCAACGGGAAGTGGACAGCTCCTTGAGCAATATACAAGAAGAATGGCTTCTTCTGTTCGCGAGCTTCGTCAACGAACTTCAGTCCCCACTCGGTAAACAGGTCTGTTGAGTACCAGTCTTTGCCGAAGATGGGTGAGTCTTTCGGAATCTCCTTGCCATCCAGGTAGAGGTTCTTGGTTCCTGGCCCGCCTTCTTCCTGCGGGAAGTAAACTTCGCCAAACCGCGAGTTCAGCGAACGTTGAAATCCTCGCTTCCAAGGCACAGATCCGTGTTGTTGGCCGAGATGCCACTTACCGGTCATCGCCGTGAAGTATCCCGTGTCTCGCAAAACTTCGGCGATGGTCACGCTTCGTGGCAGCAGCTTGCCATGAATGCCGCGCGACTTGGGCTCGACCATGTTGTCCAGCCACCCCATTCCGGCCTGATGGGGATACAGCCCCGTTATCAGAGATGCCCGCGTCGGGCTGCAGCGGGCGGCGTTATAGAACTGCGTGAAGCGCACGCCTTTCGCCGCCAGTCGATCGAGGTTCGGTGTCGGTATCTCGGAGCCATAGCAACCAATGTCCGAGAACCCCATGTCGTCTACCAGCACGACGACGATGTTAGGCCGTTCGGCCGCAGCAACAGTTGATCGATCGATCCAGAGACAACCCAGCAACAGCAGAGCGAGCGCAAGCCTGACGTTCATGTGAGCTCATCCTAATGAATAATTGGATGCTCTCAGCTTAAGACATCACCGCATTCTTCGCGAACGCGAGCAGAATAGTCTCTACTCAGTCCGCGCCGGGTGATTCGGCAGTCAGGCTGGTCACCAGATCCTCAAGTTCCTGGCGGCGGGGAGCGAGGAAGGTACGCACGGCGTTTTGGTTCAGGCGATGGATGGCGCCAAAGACGATCACGTTAAACAGGACCATGATCGAGACCCCCAGAACTGTCCACCAGCCATCCGCACGCAATTCCCAGCCGATATGGCTGAAGAATGCCATGATGGGGATAAAGATTGGTAGCAAATACCACCACAATACATTGCGCAACAGCCAGATCTGATGTTCCACTTCAGTCAGGGAGTTCCTGGCGCATTGGGCCAGCGATTCACCAGGCTCTAAAGACTGCTTGTGTCGTCGCCGGTCGACCAGCATGAAGGCCGGGATCCAGATCAGGGACGGGAGCATCAGGTACCATGCCCAAGGCAGCTTGAGTTTCACACCCAGCAAGATCCATACGGGTATCATCACCAGGCTGACACCGATTTCCCGGATATCGCGCCACAGGATCAGCACGTTGAACTGCTGCTGGTTGCGGCGAACTTCGTTTAGCAGCAACTCCGGGTTGATGGTCAGTCGGGTTTGCGATGTTTGAGCCTGCCAGGCTTGTTTGAGATCATCAGGATTCATGAGGCTCGTCCTTCAGCAGTTCGCTCAGCGCTTTCTTGGCCCGATTCAGTTTCACTCCCACGTGCGTTTCGGAAATTCCGAGAACTTCCGCCATCTGCCGATAGGTCATGTCTTCCAGGTAGAGCAGCACCAGCGCGGCGTCCGTTTTGGGTAGCTGACGCAACGCGGTATAAAGCCGTTCTACGGTTTCGCGCTGTACTAACTGGTCGCTGTTCTCTGGCGACGTGGCTGGCACATCTGCAATTTCAATCGCCGCATGCTGACGCCCGCGGCGGCGGTGTTCCTGACGATGCCAACTCAACGCGGTGTTGAGTGCCACTCGGTAGAACCAAGTTGAGGCACTGGACCTTCCCTGAAATTGTGGCAGCGACATCCAGACCTGCAGCAGGATCTCTTGAACGAGATCCTGGCAATCCTCGAGCGTGAGCGTGTACGCGCGAGCCACCTTCAGGACGGCGCCTTGATGCTCAATGAGCCACGTTCGAAACAGCGATTCCAGATTCTCATCAGGCACGTCAGAGCTGGCCTCCCGGAGATATTGGTAGCCCCTCGGTCCTGCTTCTTACAAGAAATCCGAAAGAAAGACTCAGCGGTGGCTGACGATTGAACCTCGTGTCAGGCCTGATCGGCGTGGCCGACACTGCTGATCCGATTGACACCCTTACCGTTGCTGGCAGTAGAGTGCCGTCGCACGGCATGAGTCGGCACGACAGGGAGACCGTTCGCAATCGGGCAAAGGCGGGTCCATGAAGTGGCTTCAGAAGGTTGATCAGGTCCTCGACAGGCTCAGTGACCGCCTGAATCCGCTGCTGGTGAAAGAAGTTCGCCAGATGCTGAAGGGGAAGCTGTTTCTGACGACGTTCAGCCTCTTGTTACTTGGCCTCTGGGTCAGCTCGATGCTGGGGGTGCAAGTCGCGGGCGGGCATATTGATGAGCAAGGCGTTCCGGCGCTACTGGCAACCTATCTGATTGGATTGCAGATCACGCTGCTGGTCTTTGTTCCCTTTATGTCTTTCCGCAGCATGCAGGCAGAAACAGAAGAGAACACGTGGGAGTTGATTGCGATCACAACCCTGTCCGCGCGCCGCATCATTTCCGGCAAGGTTCGTTGTGCTCAGGTAATGTCGTTCCTGCTGCTGATGGTCGTGACGCCGTTCGTTGCATTTTGTTCCCTGCTGCCCGGCTTTGATTGGTTGGCAGTTGTGGGTGTGCTAGCTCTGACGTTTATTATTTCGCTGCTGAATATCAATTTAAGTGTGATGCTCAGCAGCCTCGCCACCAGCCGAACGTGGCAAGTTCTGACAATGCTGGCGCTGCTCGCGATTTTGAGCCTGCAAGCATGGTGTGTGTGCGCGATGACATTTGCCAGCACCAGCTCGTATTACTCATCCGTGCGACGTTCGTCGGCAGAGTCCTGGATCAGTGTCGGGCTGCTTCTGTCGTTTATCGTGACGTACTCTTATCTGTTCTTTGAGGTCGCCGTTTCGCGAGTGACGTTTGAAGCAGACAGCCGCAGCCCGCGGATTCGGCTGACCTGCTCGCTGCTCCACGGGTTCCTGTTGTTCCTGCTGATCAGTTCCGATCGGTACTCTTCTTCGGGCTTTGCTCTGGCTTTTTGTTTGTTCGTGCTGCAGTGGGCGGTCTTCGGACTCTCTGCCTGCCTGGAACCCGAAACGATTTCGACCCGCATTCGGCGGAAACTTTCCTGGTGGAGTCGCCTAAGGTCACCCTTTCTGCCCGGCGGGTCACGGGCTCTGGTTTTCATGCTGTTGCATCTGGGGTCAGTTCCCCTGGTGGCGATGATCGCTCAAAGCAGCTTGAGCGGCTTTCGGTCGGGTGCGTTCATCGCCAGTTGGGCGATGTATCTGCTGATCTATGCCACGCTGGCTGTCGCGGCCTGCCGCGCCTTGTTAGCGGTGAAACCGGGTATCAGTCGCACCTATTTGCGAGTGGGTGTTGTTGTTTGCGTTGTGATCTCGATGTTGCCATCGATGGCACTTGAAGCATTGGCTCCGGCCGCCGTCTACGCCTTTTTTCCCGCGCTCATTCTGAATCCCTTCAGCTATAGCGGATTGGGCGGCGGCGACTGGGCGATCCCGATGCCGTTGATGCTCATCGCCCTGATCGGAGTGCATCTGAACTGGGAGATTATCAAGCGCAGCGTGCTCGATGTGTCACCCGTGGAGTTGGAAGCGGTCAGGGGTGTTGAAGCCGCGGCTCACGTCCAGCCGGTTCCGTTGGAGCCATAAAGCTCAGCCAGGGAACCCGGAATACTCCACGAAGTCAGCCGTTACGGACCGTGAATTCAAGCGTCCGCTCAGGCTGGTGATTCCTTCGCTGCGGCCTTACGCAAGGAACGAGCGGCGAGCATCAGGAGGCCGACGACGAAGGCCAGGAAACCGAAGCCCTGTCCGGGCATGGGCAGGATGAAGAACGACGTCAGGCCAACGCCGACCAGCAGCCAGGCGATGGGCTTCTGCAGCGAGGCACCGGGGCGAGTCTTCAGCAGCATCAGAGTGAACGTTAAACCGACGACCAGCCAGACCACGGTCCACAGCAGTTCAAAGCCCGTCTTGAAGACCTTGTTCGACTGCAGCTTGAGCGCCAGCTTCGGGGCTCCACCCACCTTGGAGAACGACAGCTTGTTGTCGGTCGTCGGCAACGTGATGGGCAAGCTCAATCCGCCCACCTGAGTCCAGGCCGGTGGATTGCGCAGATCTTCAATTTGTTGGGCGATTGCTGCGACAGCGTCAACGTCCGCCTGGTTGCCTTTGATAATCAGCATGCCAGTCTGATCCATGACCTCCACGTTAACTTCCCCCCTTGGGGGTACGAAACCACCGACACCACCGGGCTGATTGGCGTTGGGCTGGAAGTTGGGTCCGCCCGGTCCCGAACCCGCGCGGGCCTTGTCGTCGGCCAACCTGGTGCCACCTCCACTCTTGATCGACGAACGACGGTTGCGGGATTTGTCAGCCCAATCATTGGAGAACTTGAATCCGCGCTCATCGGCTAGCGGGTCAACGTTTCTCTCGACTTGGTTCAGTGTTTGCCAGGTCCCATCGTCCTTTTGCTGTTGCGGCGGCGCGTTGGGGGAGACTTGCGGCTGCGCCATCGGCTGCTGAGCGGCTTGCTGCTGATTATCAAGTTCCGTATTCAGAGTTCGTAACTGCGACCGGGTGTTGCGGCGCAGTTCGTTGTTCTCACCCGAGGGCTGTGGTCCATCGCCAGGTTTACCGTCTTTTTGTCCGTCACCTTTCATGGCTACGGGCTTACCCATGGATTTGGTTTCATCCGGTGACTGCGGCGGCGTGGCTTGAGGGGCATCTTTGATTTCCAGATCAAACCGCAGCGTGTTGCTGGTACCGTCAGTGATTGGCGCATTGGTCGCGTTGGGAGCCAGTATCGCGTCCAGCACGCCGTTGCCGTTGATGTCCTCACCAGCATCCAGCCGGCCGTTGCGGTTGACGTCTTCGGAAACCGCCAGTCCGAATTGCTGCAAGCCGTTGGCGCTGTTACCGAGGAACAGGTTGTCGTTGTTGTAGTCCAGCACCGTGCGGCTGTTGTCGAGCTGCCCGTTGAGCAGCGATTGGGGGTTCACGCCACTTTGGAATGCCTGGATTTCCGCAACTCGTTGCTGAACTGTCTGCTGCTCCAGCGCGTCGAGTTGAGCCCGGTTCTTGCTGAGCTTTTGCTGCAGTCGATAGTTCTCGGTGGCGAATTCACGCTGGGCGGTGTTTTCACCATCGGCAGCATTCGGTTGAGCGTTGTAGGACTGATACTGGCTCAAATTCTTCTCGAGTTCCTTGAAGTTCTGGATGGCCATACCCATCTGCTTCAGGTTGTTCTTGTTCTGCGAACGCTGCGCGTTTTCCATGGAGCTCGACAAGTCGAGCACGGTCAGCATCTGCTCGGCATCCTGCAGCAGGCTGCGGCCGAGGATGGCTTGAGCTTCGTCGGTCAGCACGACCGAGACATTGGACCGGGCCGAGTTCTCGATCAGTTCGGCTTCCGTGCCTTTCGGCAAGTACACGTGCCACAGCGTGCGGGCGACGGGAATGCCGAGTGTGGCGCTCTCTTGTTGAGAGATCACATCCGGAGCCGGAACATCAAGTTCGCTGGTCAGCGGGAAGACTCCGCGCGGCGGCGGGCTGGTGAGTTCGCCGGTGTAGACCAGCTTCACCTGGAACGACAGGTCGGACTCATTCGACTTCGGCAGCGGAATGAGCTGCACGGGCTTTTCGCCGACCTTGCTGGCGACTGTCCTTGCGGGCAGGTCCTTCACGAAGACAGACAGCAGCCGCGCACTGTCTGGCAGATGCACAGCCAGGAACTGTCGACGTCGATTGCGGAGCGTGTAGACCGCCTGGCCGCGCCACGTGCCGTCGGCGGCGAGTACGAACGTCAGGTCAGCGAGGTTCACCGATGCGGGGGCCCCGGCTTGTTGATCGAGCTTGCGAGGTTCCCAGGCGGGCAGCTTGGCTCGATCGCGAATGCGCAGAATCTCAGCCGCCTGATTGGCGAGATCCTTCTGCACCACGAGCGGAATGTCTTGGATGTCGACCGTTTCCACGGACTCGTCATGCAGCGGACGCAACTGGTAGTCCGACAGGTTGACCAGCATCGCATAGAGGCGTTGCGGGTCGAGTTCCGCGAAGCCCGTCGGGCTGCCGGTGTCGTCGAAGGTTTCCGCTTCGAAGCGGACATCCGGCACTTCAAATTTTTTCGTCTGGGGCGGCAAAGTCGCGGTGGCCAACGCGAAGTACTCATCTGCGATGGCGTCCCACAGGGTGACGGTCCAACGCAAGCGGTCGCCCACGGCAGTGCTGGTGACGTCGCGAATGCCGGCGCCTTTCACGACCAGTCGATCCTTCAGGCTGGCTGGAGTCGTGAACATGAACGTGTCCGCCGAGGCTCCGACGATTTTCCACTTCATGGCGATGGAGTAGTCCAGTGACGTATCGGTGACAGACGCAATCACCACCGCATCTGCCGACAGCCGTGGCTGCGCGCTGACGATGTCAAAGCCCAGCATGGGCACGTCGGTCGCATCGGTGCTGAACGCGAACGGAGCAGGCGTGGGCTGCTTGGCCTGCATCTCAGCGGACAACTGGTTCGAGCCAATCGTCTTCCAGCCGGTGGTGCTGGTGGGCGTCGCGTTGTAACCCGCGTCGAACCACACTCCGACGGACGTCGTCTGCTTGCTCACTTCCAGCGGTTGAGGAAAGAGCATCTCCGCGACGAGGTCTTGCGGCCCCTTCAAGGTGTAGCCCTGCAGCACGACCTGCACGTTGCCGCTGATCGGCTGCTTGAACTCGATGGTCAGGGTGCGCGGATTGGTGCCATCACTTGGCGTGACGTACCAGTCCGACATCGACGTCGCGTTGACGTCGTTCAGGCGATAGACGTCCGACAGCTTGATGGACAAGCTCGGCCGCGCCACGCGGCGCAGATCCAGGTCCATCCGAGTCGCTACTTGCACGCGTCGCCGACCGACCTTCATCACGTGTTGAGTCTTCGCAATCGCTTCCGCGGCCTGACGCACGACTTGCACGTTGAGGTTCATCGGTCGCGATGTGTAAGCAAACCCCAGGCGGGCGGGCTCGGCAATCCCGGGATAGCGCGACGTGCTGACATCCACCTGTCTGGCACCGGTCACCTGCTGCGCACGGAACGAGAAATCTTCGCCCGAGTGCAGGACCACCAGACCGTTCTCGCGAGTGATGTCCAACGGCTGCAGAGTTGTCAGCGTCACGGCCGCGGGTTCATCGCCGACGCGTACTTCCTGAAACAGTTCAAAGTTCAGTTCGGCCACGTCCTTGATGGGCGGGTTGAAGAAGACTCGCAACCGACGTCCGGCGGCATTGCCTTCCGCGTCCTTCAGTTCCCAACCGGCGAGGTAAGCTCCGGAAACCTTTCGTACCAGCAGCGTCTTGGGCAGGTCGAACGCGACATCGGCCAGCGAACCTTGCGGGACGACGAATCGCATCTTCGAAAGGTGCTTGAGGCCAGTGTCGTCCACTACGACCGACGTTTGCGAATCGACGTTCACGATCGCGCCGACCGCGGCTTGCTCTTGCGGCGGTCGCCAAGCCACGGTCAGCGAGGGAGTATCACTCACGGGCACAGCGATGTAGGCCGCGCCGTCTTTCTCCAGGCGGCGATAGGCACTTGTGGAACCATTCACCCGCGCGACGAGATCCTTCTGAGGCAGCTTGAAGACGACTTCCCCCGCCGCGATCGGCAGCAGCGGCAGTGTGAACTGGCCAACGCCGCCGTCCTGTTGAGCAGGCACCGCGAAGCTGAGTTCCAGCCGATGAGTGCCGGCTTTGGCCAGCACGATGTCCAGCAGCGTTTGCTTGCCCTGCTTGCGGACGCGCAGCGTGGCAGGTTCGCCGTCGAGCTTCGCGGAGTTGATGGCGATCGCTCCGATCGGCAGTGACACCACGACCTGCTCATCGCTGAAGCTGTGAGCGATGACGGTTGCCGTCACGTTGGCGATGGAGGATGAGCCATCCGCGCCTTTGTTCTGCGTGATCTCGCCGTCATAGCGCACGGCCGAAGCCAATCCGCCCAGACCGGTGGGCGGCGTAATGCGGTCCGCCGGGTGAGCCTGATTCCACAGCTCCACAAACAGCTCACGCGACAGCAGAACCTGTTCGGCCTGCAGCGGGTGCTTCGGGTCGGTGTAGGGGAAGACGATGCTCCGCGTGGCCGGAGCGGGCGCCGCCGCTGCGGGAGCAGCCGTCATCGGCGCGTTCGGGTTCGCGTTGGGCTTGGGTTGAGCCAGCACGTGGCCGCACAATCCCTGCCAGCACAGAGTCGCCGCCAGCAGCAGGGCCGGAGTCGAACGAGCCACGCCGTTGATATCCGACACCGTGACGATGTCGCCCAGCGTGCGCACCTTGCGGATGAAACCGCGCATCGCCCACAACGTCAGAGCGACCAGCGATCCCAGGAAGACGCCATCCAGAATCGGATGCCAGTGAGCCGGAGCAACAGACACCAGCCCCAGTGGCACTGTGACGCCGAGGGCTGCAATGATTCCACGCCAGCGGCGCGAGATCCGAATCATCAACCACGACAGCAGCGCGATCGCCGAGACCAGAGCCAGTCGACTGGCATCACCACCCGCGACGTCCTGCCATTGCACGTCCAAACCGATACCCTGCGAAGCGTCACGATTGCCCGCGTAATGAAACTGCTTCGATTGAGATCCCTGAGGAATCTCCAGCGCGAGCGACAGCGACAACAGCCCGCCTTTGCCCGAAGCAATAGGTGGTGGCACAACACCCAGTGCTCCCGCCATCGCGGCCTCCGCTTCAGCTTTTCGCAGCTCTTGAAGTGCAGCGGCTCGCTCGGGTTGTTCCCCCTTCATTTCCGTCTGACGTGACAGGAGTGAGTCATTTTGAGGCTTTGCCGGATCCTTCATCCCCGGCGCAGCGTCTTGCGGCTCTTCCGCCGGTGCGGCTTGTGGCGCCATTTGGGGGGGCATCACGGTCGGAGCGGGCAAGCCCTCGGCAGCCATTGGGGCGGATTCCGCCGTCACTTCACGCCCATCCTGGGGTGCCAAGCCGAGCGTTGTTCCGTTTCGGCTCCACCGGTCTCTGCTCGGTGAGAACTGAGACGTTGGCGCGGCGGATGTCTTGTAAGAGTAGTCACGGCGAGTCGCCATCCCGCCCGGACCGCCTACCAGCAGTAAGAAGGCAAACGTCACCAACGCGCCCAAGACGGCGACTCCGCAACCGAACTTTGCGATGCCGAACTTTTTAAGCAGCACGGTCCCCAGAACGACGACGACGAATGTGGTCAGCACTGCCATGCCGTGCAAATGTAGATCCTGCAATCTCACGTCCTGAAAGCTGCGGCGAAGTTCGCCCAGCACGCTGGACGTGTCCAGGTCATCGACGGGTTCGAACGCCCCAGCGCTGCTGGTCAGCAGGGTCTCGGATGGATAGTGCACGCGCCAGTTCTGACTAAGGATCGCCAATGGCTGTTCAGCGCCGTCGCTCTGCACGACGGATAGTTCAGGAACGAAGGCCTGCAGTCGTTCGGTTGTCTTCAGAGGCTGCACATAGCTGCGATAGAAGAGCTTCACATCGCGCTGGGCATCGGCGGCTCCACCTTGAGGTAGCGGCAGCAAATAGGAAGTTTGTCCGTCCACTTTGTTGAGCCGCACTTCGACAGGTTGCCCATCGACGAGCACGGCCCAGAGCTGCCGCTTGGAATCCTTGAGCCTCAACGCCTGAGCCCCGACCGCGACGATCTCAAACGACGCGCGATGCTGCACTTCGCCCGTGCGACTCAGCACGGATTCCAGTTCCGCGCGGTAGCAGACCGATGTCGGCACGGCGATGCGATCGAAGCGTTCTTCAGTCAACGTCACCGCATAACCCGGAGCCGTAAAGCGGTACGCGGCGACAATGCGTTGCTGCGGCACGTACTCGGAGATCGGCAGATCGATCGGGTCGATCTCGCTCAGTGTCTTGCGCTGTGCATCAATCGCGGTGATACCCAGTTGATGATCCGTCGCGCCTTCGATGGCGATGTAGCCACTGGTCCGCTCAGCGACTGGAACGGCCAGCACCGGCGTGACGTATTGAGTTTCCGCACCGCGGTTCAACGTCACATCCACGACCAGTCGCAGGTTGCCGCTCACGCGACGATCGAACCGCAGCTTCCACAGCCGCTTGCTCTCCACAGGATCAGCCGCCACCTGCTCGATAATGCGTGCCGGGGTATCAAACGCGGAGAAGCGCAAGTCGCTGCCTGCGGACTCCGGCAGCGAGACTTCAATCTCACGCAGACCGCCGCCGGTGATTTCCAGTCCGGCTTCCAGATGAGCCGCAAACACTTCGCGATCCAGCCGCGCGAAGGTCATCGTCTGAGCCGACACGCGCGTCGCCTTGCGCGTCGTCTTGAGCTGCCCTCGATAGGCCGTGTCTTCGAATGCAAAGGCCAGGCGCTCGCCCGGAGTACCAGTCGAAGTCGGGTCCAGGCCTTCCATGTCTTCGACGACCAGATCCAGATCATCTTCCGCCGAGACCACCAGCGTGCCTTCCACGGCCGCGGCCTGCGGCACCAGGAAACTTGGCAAAGCGAAGTCGACGGGCTCAGCTTCCACCGGCCAGTTTTCGGTTTGACGATCCGCTGTGATGGCCAACCCCAACCCCTCGCCCGGCTTCAACGGCTGCTTCAGCTTGATGCGGTATTCGCGCGTGCCATCGTCTTTATCAATGACCTGCCAGTCGACTTCCTGATTACCGACCAGAATTTGCTCAATCGTCCATTCGTTCGACAGCCCCAGCTCCACTTCGAACAGCGGCGCGAACAGAGTTGCCAGACTCACGGCTCCATTAAGCTTCACGCCCGATTGCGTCAGTTGCAGCGTCGTCTTGACCTGCGCCAGCACCTCGCGCTGATGCGTTTGCGTTTCAAACGCCAGCCGGAATGCTTCGCGCCAGACGTCGTAAGTCAGCGTGCCCGCTTCCTTGCTATCCGACTTCGCGGATCGCACGCCGTTGGCTTCCAGCACTCGCACTCGCACGCCCGCACCATGCTTCACGACAATGCGGCCAATGTGCGAGGTCACCTGCCGGATCGTTAGTTGCGGAACGGTCCAGCTCTGAGCGACCGGTGCCGCCATCACGCCGGTGAAGAGGATCTCGCGTTCGGTATCAATCGGCTGCCGGAAGCTCAGTGTGATCAACGTTGTCTGAGCGTCCGCCGGATTATCTGCCAGTTCCCACGCTTCCAGACCCGTTGCCGAAACGTCCGTGATCTCCAGCGAACGCGGCACCGTGCAGACCAGTTTCGTCAGCGGAGTGCCATACACCTGCAGCTTCGTGACCGCCTTCCAGGTGACCTCACCGGGAGCGACCTGCACTCCGTATCCCGTCGTCGCGAACGTCAACGAATCCGTCGCCTGCTGACTGCGATCCGACGTGAACAGCAGCAACAGCGCCCCGCTTCCGCCGACCGGCAACCGATAGGTCGCGGGCTGATCATTCGCTGCCGGACGCTCGAGCTGCCGACCATAAACTCGCAGGTGACGTCCTGCCGAGACCGCGACGTTCAACGTCGACGCAGGCGCATTCGTCAGAGTGAATCGAGCGGATTTATCACTGCCAACCGACTCGAGAGGAGTCGCCAGTTTGAGCTTCAGCTCGCCACGTCCCGGCTTGTCGCTGAACAGCACGATCTCGCTACGCAGACGCTGTTGAGGAGCAGCGGCCTTCTGATTCGGTTCCATTTGTGCCGGGGGCACCATCTCCGTGATGGCGCGGCGACCGAGCTTCGCGGGCTGACCATCAACCGTCGCTTCCAGCACAGACAGATTTACGAACGGCAGCGGCAGTTCCACCCACCCAGCTTTGAACTGCTGCCAGGTGAGCGTTGCGTCAATCACTAAGAAGTCACCGTCAACCTGAGCTTGATACTCTGCCCCCGACAGCACGATCGCTCCCGGAGTCTTTTTGTTCCCGGCACCGTTTTGCTTGGCAGCCGCGACGAGTTCCTCGAAGTCCGCGCGCTTGAGCAGCACGCCCGTCTGATCGCGGGCCACCACCAGGTCGAGGTCTTCCAGCGGGATGAAGGCTTCACGCTGCAAGGCGGCTTTAAGTTCCGCCGCCCGATCCTGAGCAACAGAGAGACTCAACGAGCACCAGCTCAGGCAGGCGATGATCGCCAGTCTGAACCATGCTGCTGAGGTTTTATGATTGAGCCGGGACATGACTTGATGACTCTGTAGTGAATGATTTGAACCGCGAACGCGCCGTCAGACTGCCGACCTATTTCTTCGGTTTCGAGAAGTCATCGAACACGCCCGGAGGCGGCACAGCGGCTGGCACGTTCGTGCCCGTCGCCAGTCGGACGCGCGTTTCGGTCGCGGGATGAGGCGGCACGACGACCGCCGAGTTCAAACGCAGCGAGAACAAACCATCCAGAATCCAGATACCCAACAGAATCGCAATACCCAGCCGGGCCACGCCGACGATCTCAGCGACCCAGCCTGGATGACTCATCCCGAACAGTGACGCCGCAGTGAGACCCAGCAACAGCAGCAGCAACTTGTTCTCCCACGAGATACGTCGCAGCAGCAGCGCGAACACCACCAGCGATCCACTAAGCAGCCAGCGGAAGAACGAGCGGCTGGCCCAGGTGATGACGATCGAATCAGCACCACCCAGGTTGCTGTAGCGGTAACGATTGCCTTCCGTCGGGAAGTCGATGATGCCGGCAATCGGCACGTTGACCCAGGAATCGCAATCAAACGCATCGGTCGGGCGATACTTCTTCACGAACAGGGCATCGAACACGCTGAGTTTCGATTCGCTGACAAACTTGTCGGGCTCGCCGACGATGTCATAGCGCTCGGGCACCCACACCACCGTCTGCAGCTGTTGCGTCGCTACGCCGACCGCGTTCACTCCGCCGACCTGCGGCAGCCGCAGCATCAGCGCGCCACCGTTACTCTCGAATGGCACGCGCGCCGGTCCGCTTACCGTCACCTGCATCTGGACACTCAGCGAGAACGGTTCATCGGACGGCTTCGTACGGGACACGTTGATGAAGTAAGAATCCCACTCCTCTTTCTCCTGATCCGGACGCAGAGCCGTATTGCGTTCGGGACTGACCTGCTTGCCGTCCACGAAGACGCCCAGCACATCCGCGCCCTTCGGCAGATCAATCCGCAGCCGCTGCCGTTCGCTCGATTTCAACCAGTAGCGGCAGCGATAAGCCGCCGTCACGTCCTTGCGAGTGACCACTTCTGCCAGCCCGCGCATCACGACCGTTTCGACGACTTCCTGAATCTCATACTTGCGGGCTTCGATCTTCACGGCGGCAGGCTGCTTGAAGTAGCGATAAGCCTGCGCTCCGGTCTTCGGCAGCAGCGATAATTCGCGCACGTCGATGGCTTCCACGCTGTCGTCGAGCTTCTCGGCATCAATTGCCAGCACGCGGGCTTTATCAATCGCGATCTCGCCCGTCACGGACGACAACGCCACTTCGCGTTTCTTCGCGTCGCTGCCGTCGAGGCCCAGCAAACGCACCACTTGCACGACCGACTGCTTCGCGCGCTCTTCAGGCTTGCCGCCTTCACCGAGTTCCTTCGGTTTCATGTCGTAGGACAGCCGGAAGCGATACGGCCCGGTGATCTCGCGCTGCAGCGTGATCGTCCAGGTGATCCAGCCATCTTCAGCTTTATCCGCCTTCACCTTCTGCTTGATGGACGGCAGCGGCGCGGACTCCAGCGAAACGATCTGCAAGTCACCGGCAACACTCTCAGGCACCGAGAACCGGAACGTATCGAGTCCTGCATACTCCACGAGATACTTCAGCTCGGAGACAACTTCCGTTGTTTCTTCTTTGACGTTGATACTCGTCGCCACCGTTGCCGTCAGACGCGTCGGCTTACGAACGGTCTTCACCGGGATCGTCACCGGACGACGGTTGAACGAGTACATCGAAGCGACTCGCAGACCCGCTGCTACTTGTGCGGCATTGGCGTTCAGCGGCAGCGGTTGAGCCCCCGCCACACCCGTCGAATCCGTAATCACTTCCACCGACTCAGCCGCCGAGACCACCACGTTGCCGGTCTCGCGTTCGAGCCCTTGCGGCTCAGGCAGCGGCATCGTCAGTTCCACCATCTCGGTCGCTTCTTCGAACTTCAGATGTGCCCGCAGTTCCACCCGCAGGTGATCGGCCGCAGCCGTGCGATTGGTCAGTGGCACGCGCAGCACGCGCGGGTTCTCGCCTTCAATATGGAACTCGCGAACGAGTTCCTGACCTTGAGCGTTCTGGCAATGCACCTCGTCAATCAGCAGATGATCGGGCAGCGCAAACTTCAGCTCAAAGACGCCTGCGCGATCGACCTGATAGGGCAACGTCGCATGCAGTCGGATTTCGTCATCATGGATCTCAAACTGATAGCTCGAACCACTGACCACCAGCCGGGGTTCAGCCGACTTGGCGACGACGCTCAGGTTCGTATTCGTGCTGTAGAACTTGAAGGCGACAGCGCCAGGCTGCTTCAGCTTCGCGTCGACTTCCGCATCGTCGATGCGTGACAGTCCCGCCACCTGCGAGAACGAGAGCGTCAGATCCGGGCTCCCGACTACGACGATCTGGCCAGACTCACGCACGGCCTGCACCGCATGTACGCCCAGAATGGTGCCGTCGTCTGACTTGCCCAGCACCGGGACTGGATCAGCCGTGAACTCACGCTCGGTATGCACTTCCAGAGTCACTCGCCCGGTGGCCGGGCTGAGGAACTCCACCTTGACCGTCTGATGCTTTGCGCCGGGCTCGGCCTTCCACGAGCGCACTTTGGCGTCTGCTGAGGTCACGCCCAGCACGCGCTGCCCGACCGGTACGGCAATCGATACTTCGGTCATCTCGCCGCGCAGCACTTCGTAGCTCAGCCACGCGTCCGTATGGGCCAGCCCGTCGCGGAACGTGACGCGTTGCAGGTTGGTTACAGCCGCCAGCAGATCCATTTCCGGTTTGGAACTCGTGCGCGGATGCCAGTTCGCCGAGATCGTCGTCGTCGAACCCAGATTGGCTTTCACGCGGGTTTCTTTGCCTTGAGCTTCCACGGGCAGAGCCACCATCTTCGGAGTCAGCTCAACCGTCTGATCCGCTTCTGGCACGGCCAGTTCAAATGTCGTGACCGCGACTGGCGGCACTTCAAAGTCTGCACGGCGACCATCCGGAGAGGTCTGAATCGGCGCGGCGAGTTCCAGCTCCACCTGATGCTCACCGGGCGAACCGAACAGCAAAGCGTAAGTGCCGTTGCCAGTGCCCTTCAGCAGGACGTCGCCCTCTTTGTTCGACGTGAGCTTGCCGACGGCGGCCGCACCGAACTTCACCGGGACTTCGACCCACGGTTGCCCCAGCACTTTCACCGTCAGCTTCGCGTTCACACGCAGCAGCGACTTGTCGACCCGGCCCACGTACTGAGCTTCGGTGATGACCGCCTCGACGGCCGGCTTCTCGGACGCCTTGGGCTTGCCGAACTGCTTCAGGTACTCAGCGTACGGCATGAAGACCGTCGAACCCTGCTGCTCAAAGACTTCCTTCAAGCTGCGATAGGGCAGATAGATCAGCTTCTCGATAGGAGATTCTTTCCCCGCCGCTTTATCCGCCGGAGTGTCAGGCTTCGCCTCGGCCGGTTTGACTTCCGGCTTCGCTTCTTCCTGAGCCCAGGTTGCGGAGCCGGACAGCAAGCCGCTCGTCAGAGCCACCAGCATCAGCCAACACCAGAGACGACAGCGGCCATTCCGCCGCGAAAGATCATTGCCAATCATCTTTGATTTCCGGATCTGACGGTTTCTGGTCGCAACCGGGACATCGGCCCCGGTGAGTCCAACTCTGTCGATTCTGGCGAAGACAATACGACCGCCCGAAACTCGCCGTGCGAGGCAGTTTAGGTTGATCGTAGCGATTGTGCCAATTGGCCCGACTTGGCAAGACGCGGTCGCTTGAGGGCAGCAAGTTCAGCTTACGTTACGACGTTTGTCACGTGCGGAAGTTTGCCGATTCTGGAAAATTTGCGGGCAGTTTTCCCAACGTGAACACGCGAATTCAGATCAACGGCAACTGCCATTGAGACAAGAGTTTGCAGCTTGAATGCTGGACACCGTCAACGTTTAGTCTTCCGCTCGGTCAGGACCTCGCGTTGCTTCTCGCGATCGTTCAGGCGTTTGGGATCCATCGGGGTGATCCAGACGAACGGGGTACCCGCTTCGTCAATCAGCAATTCGCGAATGATTGCGTGCGGCCCAGTGACACGCGCCAGCACGATGCTCCACAGCGTTTTCGCCGGGACTTGGGTGACCTTTAACTCCTGCAGCGACAAGCCTTTAGCCGTCAGCCGCCAGCGGTCGGACAGAATGGGAATTTCGGTCTGCTCCGAAGCCATCGCGATGACATCACTCAGCGCGGCATCTTCAAATTCGATCGGGACGGTCTCAACCAGCGCCGGCATCGACTGCAGCGGCGGCTTCTCCAGCGGCCAGCCGATTGGCCAGACTCCCTGCTCTTCGAGCAGCACTGCCTGTAATTCAATCTCTCCATCGGGCGTTCGCCCCGGTCGGAAGGCTAATCCGGCTTGAGCCAGCAAGATTGCAGTGCCAGTTCCGCGGCTCATGCCTTTCAGTTCAGCGGGCATTGTCCACTGTTTCGGCAGTGCCTTTAGTCTCTCCTGAGCGTCCGCCAAGTAGCGCGGACGCAAGTTCTTGGGTAGACCCAGAGCGTCCATCGCTCGCTCGTAGGTCTGCCCTTCAGTTTTTCCGGTAATGGCTGATTCCAGTTCGTGAAACAGTTGTCCGAACTGTTCTGGCGACAACCCAAACGCCGGTTTCCCGTCTGGGCGGCCTTGAGCTCCGTAGGTCTTCAGCTCACGAATCCAGTCGGCCAGGGCCTGTTCCTTGTCGGCCGTGAACTTGCGACCGGGGACAACCAACGTGCCGCCGTTCAACACGGCCGTGACCTGCACCATCCGCAGCGTGCCTTGCTTGCGTTCGCGAATCTCGGGCTTCGCATCCGGCGACTGCCGGGATTGAACCGTGACTCCCAGTCGTCCCAGAGCCGCCCCCCAGCGCTGAGCTTCCACACCGCCACCACTGGGTGAAGTGATCAACTCCACCGTGACTTCCGTCTTCAGTCGGGTGACCTGCTCGGTTGTTGTTGAGGGCTTGGCGCCCGGCTGAGCTTTTGCGACCGGGCCCGTGTATTGCGGGCTCAGGCCGATGATGAGAATGATCAGCGCCAAGCGCGGCTGAATTGCGAACATGAGCTTGCTCCCTCAGAACGTCGCAGGACGATGACACGCCTGCGCCGGAGCTGATTCCCTTCAGATGGACCGGTTTTCCGACCAGTTGACCGATCGCCCACAGATTCCTCAATCCCAAGTTACCAGTATGGCACGCCAGGAAGACGATCGCGAAGACTTAATTCGAGAAGCGACCGCATTAAACCCGCGCGTCGAGTGGGAAGTTCCCGGTGAGCCCGACCCTGTTTTCACCGGACTGAAACGCGATGGCAGCCTGGCGATCTACTTCGGACAAGCCGCCGTTTATCAGTTCAATTCCGAGGGCCAGTTGCGTCGAGCGTGGATTGCCGGATTTCTCTATCGAACTCAGGGGGTTACTCTCGCCAGAATGCACCGCGAGCGGACGGGCACCGCAACCTACTTACTGCGGGTTGACCTCTCGGAAGCAGAACTCAAACACACGCTCGACCAGATGGACCAGCGCCTGACGCGACTCAAGTCCGCGCTGCAACAGAATCAGGCCACCGTGCTGCGGGAAGTCTGCGCGGGCCAACAACCTGACTTCGCAGTATTGATTGAGCGGGCATTAACGAGTGTAAACCGGCTGGCTCCAGCAATTCCGGGCAGACGTTGAAACCTGAGGATGGGTATCAGAAGTAACTGGCGGGCTTGAGTATCAATGATGCAGCCTGCGACGCGCGTGCGGAGAAATCAATGGAAGAACAAGTTCAGTTACCAGAACGACGCGGAGCAGGCCAGACTCTGCTGCTCTTTGTTGCGCCCTTCGCATTGCTGCTCACCACTGCGGCCGTGTTGACCTACCGCTTCGTAGTGCCCTCTGTGACCGACGCATCTTCGTCCTCCACCGAATTTGTGATTGAAACTTCCTCGCTGGACGCTGAACCAGTCGTGACGACCACTGCAGTCACGGAAGAGACCCCGGTGGCCACTGCGGATGCCCAGCCTGCTCGGGAGGAACCGGCTGCCAAGGATCCTTTGCGTCAACTTGTTGGCACCTGGTTTCAAGAGCGTTTCGGCCGCCGCACCTTGACGATCAATTCCGACGGCACGGCATCAATGATCATTGAGCCCAGTGACGTCTTTGCTTTCGCATTCGGCAAGCGGATCGAAGTGCAGCTCGCCTGGGAATTCGACGGCGAACGCGCCAAGTACAGAGTTACCGGCGGATCACCCATGGAGAAACTGGAACTCGCCAAGAAATCCTGGGGCGACGCTTGGGACGAGCAGGTGGTCGATCTCACAGAGACCTCGTTTGTCCTCGTCGGCTCCGACGGCACGCGCTACGAATGGCGCCGAGCGACAGAGAGTCCGGAGCCGACCAGCAAGCGGAGTGATCTCTGAGGAGCAACAGGGCTGCGGGTCTCGGTTAACCGCTTCAGACCAGTCCGATGACCTTCCGTCCTACCCAGAAGACGCCCAGTAGCAAGACAATGCTGCCCGCGAAAATCGGGTGACTCCACAATTGCACTCGTCGTACTGACGGTGGAGGCTCAGGCAGGTTGGCCAGCAGCTGCACGATGTCGTTGATCTTTGACGGCTCAATGACTTTGCCGCGTGTCACACGCGCGATCTCTTCCAGCACTTCCGGCCGAGCTGGTTTGCCGATGCGTTCCGCAGCAATTCCCTGCACGAAGAACGACGTCTCCAGGCTCGCGCCCGTCTGCTTGCAGATCACCGTGACTTCGTGCTTGCCGGGTTCCTGGGTGGTATAGCGACTATTAAACATACCCCATTCTTCACCCGACGAAGTGAATCGCACGGTTTCCAGTTTGCCGCTCGGCGCCTTGATGCGTGCCGTGACATCTCCCTTGGAAAGTGGTTCGCCGCTCTTCTCCATGACGTTGGCATGCAGGGCGAGCGTCTGCCGCATTTGAGGCTGATCCGGCGAGTAATACAGCCGCATCGTTTCGCCTTTGGCCATGTTGCGTTGATACGCCATCCACCGCACAACCTGTCCCCAGAAGCGGTAGTGATACTTATCTTCCACACCCTTGCGCCAGCGCCAGGCGCCGTCCGTGCCCATGAAGAGCACCTTGCCCGCTCCGAAGGTGCGCGTCACCAGCAGCGGCAATCGCCCATGTTCGTTGCTGATATCCTTGTGGACAGCCAAGACTTCACTGCCCGCTTTGGCTTTCGTCACCGGCGCATACCATTGAAAACCGGGCAGGTCCTCCCAGACTTCCATGTTGTCGTCCTGAGTATCCGCCAGCTTTGTCAGCAGGCTGCGGCGGCCGAGTTCCGTCAGTTCAAAGTGGCCCGGCGTTCGTGAACCCCAGCCGTTGGGTTGTGCTTCATCCAGGATCACGGGACACAAATCACCCAAGTCGGTATCAAGAACTGAGAACTGGCGACCCTGCCAGCCAGGCATGAAGACGAGGCCGGAAGCCTGATGCTCCACCAAGCCCTTCAAAAGTCGACAATTCTCGTCAGTCAGTTGCTTGTCGTCGACGCCGACATCTCCCACAAAGACGACGTCGTACTTTGATAATTCTTCCAGTCCGGACGGGAAGGCTTTGATATAGTCTTTATTACCACCACCAATCTTTTCGAGCCCCGGATGAAACAGCAGACAAGAAACTTCAATGCCGGGGTCGCGCGATAAGGCATTTCGCAAATAGCGATACTCCCAGCGCGGATAGGACTCAACGACCAGCACTCTCAGTTTTTCTTCCCGGATTGCCACCGGAGCCTGCATGGCATTGTTGTCGAGTAGTGTTTCATCCGGGTGTTGAGGAATTGTCAGCGTCACCGTGAAGTCGCCAGTTGCCTTCGGCTTCCAGATCAGGGAATCCGTCGTGCGGCCCATCGGAGCGATACGAACTTCGCGACTGACCTCTTCACCGTCAGATGTTTTCAGAACGACGGTTGTGGTGAAATCGCGCGGCAACGAGCTTTCGATTGTAAACGGAATCCGCACGGACTTTCCGGCGATACCAAACGTGGGAGCATCGAGGCTTAATAGTTCCACATCCGGCAGACGAGTGGTGCTGCCCACAGGAACGGCAAAGACAGGCACTCCCTTGAGTCGCAGCTTGGATGCCGCCTGTACTGGAGGTTGTCCCTCGTTCCAGTCACCGTCCGAAGCTATGACCACACCGAGCAGGTTCTTGAACTTCTCCGGCGCCGTGGCCAGTGGCTCATGCAGATCGGATCCGCGTCCCGGTTGCGGTTCGGCAATGGGCTGGATGACCACATTCATGCGCTCGGCCAGCTGATTCCACGATTCCTTGTCGGTCAGCTTCTCAATGGCATCATGACGGGACATCACCTTGGAGCCTGCGGTGGCGCCGTTGAGCACGTCCTTGGTGTTCATGCTGGCGGACGCGTCCCAGAGCACAGCGATCGAAGCCTTTTCGTCTGGCCTAAACTCTTCGATCCATTCCGGCTGGTTAAACATGGCCACGGCCGTAGTTACGATGACCAGCCGCAGCAGTTCAAGGAGTCCGAAGGAGGCTCGATAACCGCTCCGTCGCCAGGCGAGATAGCACAGAGCCGCCGTCACGACGATGACGATCACCGACAAAGCCAGTGAACCGGGCGTCCATAAGAACGTCAGCTTCTTGACTGAATTCATGCGGTGAGCCCTTCGGAACTAACGCTCTCAGACGGTCGGCTGGAGAAGATTCGCGCTATGTCGTAGTCGCGAAAGGCACGCTCAGCAACAACCGATCGCTCGATCGGGGCATCCGTGAACAAGCGGAGCCACCGCATTGGACGGGCGTGGCACATGTCCTCCACGGGTCAGGATTGCAGCAGCGTTTGCACGACTTCCGCGTTGGCGGCGGGGAAGGGCAGTTGACCCAGTTCGGCGCGGTCGACCCAGCGGAAGCCGTTGAGAGGTTCAGCGTCGGAAGCAGGGGTGCACAGCCAGAAGTGCAGATCGACGACGGCGTGCGGGTAGGTGAATTCAAGCCGCTGCAGCAGTTTCACCGGCGCGACCGCGAGCCCGGTTTCTTCGAGGCATTCTCTCACGGCGCAGACTTCGGAGGCTTCGTCCGGCAGGCACTTGCCGCCGGGAAACTCCGCGAATCCAGCGAGATCCTGGCCGACTCCGCGGGTGCCGACGAGGAAACACCCGGCGCGTTCGACGATCGCGATGCCAATCCGCTTGGGCTCGGGCATGGACCTACTTCCAATTTGTAAGCCTTGAGCGGTAGGGTGGGACAAGCGATCGCGACTTCTTGGTGGGCCTGCGCATTCGGCAAAAGGTGATCTTGAGGGTCGGTTTCCGCAAACAACAGGGCTCGATCGCGCCGGCCCACCAGATCACGGCCTCGAATGCTGGTCCCACCCTACAACTCAGTTCGCTGGCACGGCGGGGACGTCGGTCATCATCTGGCGCAGGTCGCTGATGTCGATCACGGCGCCCAGCAGGCGTTTGGGACGATCATCCGTCGGCTTGGTGACCTTCGCCCGGAACAGGATCCAGGCTTGGGAACCGTCGCGGCGAGTGACTCGATGCACGGCCTGATAGCTCTTGGCATTGTTCTCGACGGCGTCGTTGATTTGAGTCGAAATGCGTTCGCGATCTTCCGAATGGATATGATTGAGCCATTCCGAGAACGCGTTCGGCATTTCGTGCTCGCGGTAGCCGAGGATCGACTTCAGGCACGGCGACATGTAGACGCGCGGCTGATTCACGGGCCAGTCAATCACGCCGACTTTCGCCTGCGACAGGATCATCGCATGCCACTCATAGAGGGCTTCGAGGTCCGCGATGGTTTCTTCCAGTTCAGCTTCGCGATCGAAGGGCGCAATCATGGTGTTTACTCAGGCAGTGTCAGGGGCGAGGCAACTTGATCCGGATTGCCAGCGCGGGACTCACATCCCAGCTCCAGTTGGATGAGGCGACCGCCATCAAGCGAATCGCGGATGTGCGTGCTGCCCAAGGTAATCAGGCCGACTTGAGTCTGGATGTTGCGAAAGCTCAACGCGCCCGTTTTTTTCCGGACTCGGTTGGCATTTGCGTGTTGCCAAAGAAAGACACGCTCCACAAACCCGACCGGTCGTAACGATCCGGCAGGCTGCTGAGACTCTGCAGGGATCGATCCTAGCGACGCTGCCGTATTCCCCGATTCCGCGAGCTTGGCGCTTCGTTCCAGCGTGTCACAAGGGACGTTCGGCCAACCGCGGCGGCACTGCGACGCCACCCGAAACAGTTCCTTGCTGGCGGTTGGACAACTCTCCACAATCACCGAGTTAAATAAGGATGACGACGCGCACTTGGCTTGCGACTGTTTGCAGGGCGTTGTCAGGCAGGGGACGCGCTGGAACCGCGAATGTCAGATCGCAATGAACCTGGGCCGACACCAACGGATGAGTTGGAAAAACTCTTCTCGAAGGTGTTGGGCTACCTGAACTTCTCCAGCGGAAAATCTGACCCGGTTATCCTCGGCCTGCTCAACCAGTTGGCGGTGCGGACGGGTTTTGAGTCCGGTTGGGATCCTTTGCGTCAGGCTTTGACCGAATCGCTCGCGACGCTCAAACGCACGTCGTCGGTGTTCAGCGACTCCACGCAGGTCGAATCGTTGCTGCCGCTGGTCTTCGATCACGTCCTGCCGGGTTTTCGCACTCATCATGCGGACCTGCTGTTTCATCTGACGGATCAGGATTTTCTGAATCCGTTCTTTCTCGGGCGAGTCTTCGAGGCCACGCTGGCTGAGGGCGGCCCTTGGGACGAAACGCCCCGGATTGTTTCGGGCGCCATCGAACGTCTGAACGATTTTCTGGGCTATCGACCGCTGGCCGTGCTGGAAACCGGGCAGAAGATGGCTCCCTACGAGCATGAGCGCACCCGGCCGCTGCCGCTCTACATCGCGGGCGCCGGAGTGTGTGCCACCCCGTATCAATCAGTCGTGGAGCAGGCGCTGGAACTCTTGCGGAACGCGCCTCAGGAAGTCCTGGCGTCCGCTCGCTTCGACATCTCCAATATGGACGAGCTGGCGTTGGACATGCGGGCGTACGATCACGATCACCCGATGTTCAAGCGGACCAACTACTTGTTCGGCGAGTGGGATCCGCACCTGATCGACGGTCGGGGGTACTACCGCCGCTTCGTCGTGCGGAAGATCATTCTGGACGCCCTGGTGCAGTGGGTGTCGCAGCAGTCCGATCAGAAGGAAGCCATCTTCGACACCGGCGCCGTGCTGTGCGGTACGATGTTGATGGCGTCAGCGATCAGTGGTGACGGACCGGCCTCGCATGACTCGAATGTCACGCTGACGTCCTTGCTCCCGAAGGTCGCTCGCCAGCGCGACGACTTTTATCTGCGACTGCTGCAGACGCTGAGCGGCGCGCGGGCGAAGCGGTTGCAGCGCGAATCGCAGACGACGCAGCAGCCATTCGGGCACGTGCGACAGTCGCTAAATCTGTATCTCGCCCACTATGGAGCGGCTCAGGTGCAGCATCGCCATCTGGCGATCTGCTACGCCCGCATGGGTTATACGGAAGCCGCTCGGCATGACGCCGAGATTATCCCCTGTGCGTCGGCCCGGTTTGAAACCGAGATCCAGTGGCGGCTGACGTCGGCTCAACGCTCGATTGAGGGCGGACAGATCGCGCAGGCGAATCAGCTTCTCGCGGAAATTGATGACCTGCTGCATCGCGGCATCCACTGTGGAGCGCTCGTCGATCCGTGGAATATCCTTGGATTTCAGGGCAATTTCCCGCTGTTCGCCGCCCGCGAAGACAGCATCCCCGATCAACGTGCCGAGACTCTGCTGGAAATGCTCGAACGCATTTTCGGCGTATTTTCGCGAGCGCTCACCGAGGCGGCGGCGCAGGGCGAGAAAACGATTCTCAACGAGATCACTGCCCGCTTTGAGAAGCTCGCTACGTACTGGGACCAGTTTGCCAGTTATGTCATCGAAGAGCTCCCCAAAGTCGAAGGTCATGAAAGTCTGGAGTCTGCTCAGCATGTCGCGGCAGCCCTGGCGGAATGGCGGGCGGCGGGTGAAGCGGCGGGCAACATCGCGTTCTGGCGCAAGCACGTGGAACGCTTTGAGTCGCCGAAAGCCTACGCCTGCGTGATTGAGATCCTGCTCTCAAAGGGTGATCACATCGCGGCGATGGCGCTGCTGGTGCAATGGCTCAGCCGCGCGGAAGAGATCGGCATCGAGTCTGGACCGTTCTCGATTCAGGCCTTGTTGATCGCCTGGATGGAACGCTTCACGGCCGGGCCGGATGGCGCGATGAAGTTGCCGGTCGACTGGAGTTCGATCCGTCGTCTGTTCGACTACCTCGAAGCCAACGCCGGTGAGTACTGGGAAGTCCCCAAGCTGGATAACTACTCGGATACTCCGCCGCGAAAGCCTGCCGAATCCGACAAATGGGAAGGTGAAACTCCCGAAGGCGAATGGAACGAAGCGGACGACGATGAGGACAATCTCTTCAAAGCCGCCTATGACGACGTCACGTTCAAGGACTCCGCTGACGATGGTCAGATGGGCGATATCGCCGACAGCGGCTCGTCGCTGGGTAATACCGAATTTGAACTTATCAATCGGATGCTGGAGCCGCGCATCAAGTTCGTGATGGCGCTGGCTCAGCTCTGGCAGATTTCAGGTGGTGCGCTGGCGGTGGAACACTTCGGCGTTCCCGGTAACGCTGGCCAGCCGCTGGACCCCGAGCGTTCAGAAGCGGTGCTCAACTGGTGGCGTCGGGTGCGTCAGTTGCAGACCGACCTGCAAGGCCTGATGGAATCCATCTGGCGGCAAGGCATCGACGAAACCAGCGGTGATCACGACGCGAACGTTGAATTTGATATTCAACTGCAGACGAAATTCTACTTATTAAATACAACGATCGCCGCGCATATCAACTGCCGTATCGCTGAGATCGGTCTGCTGTGTCTGCTGCCGGACGTCGTCGCCAGCAACGAGATCAGCGAAGACGATCGCAACATGATCGGCTTCTATCGAGCCGTGCTGACGCAGGACGTCGGTGAGGTGCGCCGCCTGCTCGGCGCGCAGTTCCGTCGCTTGTCCAAAAAACCGCTGCTGTATGTTCCGCTTGATAATGGCGGGCATCCGGATCAGATCCTCGCCGCGCGTACGGTGCAGGCCGACCTGCGGTTCCTGCTGAAACAACTGCCGCGACTGGGCCTCTACCGCGAAACCTGGCATGTGGTGCGACTCGCGCATCGCATGGAACGTGAGACGCGGCCGAGCCAGATGTCGGTCACTGAATTCGATCGTATCTTCCGCACGGCGCTGCGTAATACGATGGATTGTCTGATCGAGTCCGCCGCCAAGTGGCAGGATAGCAACTTCGCGGACGACGAACTCATCACCATTATCGGCGATGTGCTGGCTCACTACAGCGACCAGTGGCTGAAGCACAGTCAGACCATGCGGCTGTCATCAGTCGAAGGTCTGCGGCATGACCTGATGTGGCAGGACATCAAAGAGTTCATTGAGCAGTATGGTTCGGAACTTTTTCATCCGAAGTCACTGACGCTGGGTAATCTGCGCGTCATCCTGCACAACGGTGTCGACTGGTACCTCGAACAACTCGAGCAGCAGGAAGACCCTCTGCACCCGAATCAATTGCTGGCCGCGATTGAGCGTGGCGACCTGGAACGCGATGTGGCTATCGAGTTCATTGAACTCACCTACTCGGCCATCGTGGACCGCTTCGACCGGTTCCTCGAATATAATACGACGACAACGCAGTCGGACTACGGCGACAAGTTTTACGTGCTGCTCGACTTTCTGCGGATCGAAGCCGGTTACGACCGTCAGGCGTGGGAACGCATTCCGGAAAGCATCGTGCATCGTTCGCTGGCGATGTCATCGCGTCCGCAGGCGCTGGGTATGCTGGAAGATTTTCTGGAAGCCAACTCGCGGGCTGACGCTGACAAGCATATATCAAACCTGCGTGATCTCGAACAAAAGTATGGCGTGCACCTGCCGTCGATCAGCGATCGTCTGAAGGAACGTTTTATCAAGCCGCTGGCCGTGAACCGCATGCTGGCGCTGGTCGAACCCGCGATGCAGCACACTCCCGCCGCCGCTGAAAAGTTCGAACGCCTGCGTCAGGAAGTCGTGAGCTACATGCAGGACCAGACTGGTTCCGCCGTCGATGTCCCGCAATGGCTGCAGGACATCGAACGCGAAGTCTCGCGCCTCGAAGCCCCTTCGGATTATATCAAGCCCCCGGAGCTGGAATTGCGCCTGCCCGTGCGGCACGTCAACGAAGAGGAAGTGCGAGCCCAGCTTCATGTCTGGGGCGAGTCCCTGTCATCCGAGCGCACCAAAAAGAACCCCGGCCGCCGCCGCAAGGAATAGCAAGTCGCTCATCGGTCCGCGATCAGAACGGACTGGATTCATTTGTCTCGGATGTGAATCTCACGCCAATCGCGATTGCAGCAACTGTGCGATATCGGAGGGTGATTCGTCGCCCTTCAGCGTGATCGGTGAGCATTCTTCGAGGTTGCGGAACCAGGTTGTCTGTCGCTTGGCGAATTGTCGTGTACGAGCCTGGATGAGTTCCTGAACCTCAATCAGCTGGCTCGCGGACAATTCCGCCGCTGGATCATTGCCCAAAGCGTCGATCACTTCCTTGTAACCCAATCCTTGCTGAGCAGTGTGGCTCATGCCCTGCGAACGTCCCATTAGGAAGCGAACTTCCTCAATCAGCCCGACTTCCAGCATCTGTTCGACTCGCCGGTTGATTCGTTCATGCAGCCAGTCGCGCGAAGGGTCGAGCCAGTACACGTGCGGCGGTCGTTGATCGGCTGGCAGCGCGGGTTGATTCTGCTGCTTCGACAACGGTTGACCGGTGAGTTCGTAAACCTCGATCGCACGAATCAGCCTGCGCTGGTCGTTGGGATGCAGTCGCAGGGCGGATTCCGAGTCGACCTTCTCGAGTTGACGCATCAGCCAATAGTGGTCACCGCGGTCCGCTGCGTCTTTTGCCTGTTGTTCCAAGCGATTGCGAATGGTCCAGTCCGCTGGCGGACCTTCAAACACTCCGCGTAATACCGATCGCAGATAAAGACCTGTGCCGCCGACAAACAACGGACGGTGTCCGCGCGCCACGATCTCCTCACACGCCACGCGCACAGCGGCGAGGTACTCAGCCACGCTGTATTCAACTTCCGGGTCGATGATATCGATGAGGTGATGCGGCACGGCTTCGCGTTGCCGTCGCGAAGGCTTCGCGGTGCCGACGTCCATACCGCGATACAGCGTCATGGAATCGAGCGATACAATCTCGATGTTGCCCAGTCGCTCGGCCAGCAGCAGTGAGACGTCCGTCTTTCCGCTCGCTGTGGGCCCTGCCAGAAACAGACACTGACGCAAGATCTCATTCGGAATGGATTGAGACTGAGCAGACTCTGGAGAAGAAGACACAAGCAGTTTCTTTTCTAACGTGATGCAGTTGGGAGACGCACGGCTTTCAGGTTTCCCCGCAGAGGCGCAGAGCTCGCGGAGAAGAATCGCATTTCTCTGCGAGCTCTGCGCCTCTGCGGGAAAACAAAAAACAAAGACGCGTTCATTTAGCAGATGGGTTTCGTGCCACCACTTACCCCACTCTGATTGCTCTCTTTGCCAAGCGAGTCAGCGTTTCACTTTCAGGATGATCGGCCACGATGTTTGACCGCCATCTTCGTTGGCTTTCAGGTGGAACACCCGAGTTTGCTCAGGCACCCAAGGAGCTGCAGTCAGAAAGAACTGACGCTCGGACTGGCCCTCGACGATCAAGAGACCGTTCAGGCCAATGTTGTCGACGATCACTCCGTGCGGCAGGTTCTGAGCGATTGCTTCAAAACCGACTCGACCATCGAACTTGTTACGGTCGATGCGTACCTTCGCGGTAATCGTCGTGCCTGGCTTGATGGTCAGTTCAAGCGCGTTGTTGTGCCCGAACGCCGCAGCGACTTCTTCTGCGGACGCAGTCGCGTCGGGAGTAATCGCCACCAGCACCTTCGGCTTTTCGCTTAGCTTGATTTCACCAAAGCCGTTTAATGGACGCTTCATTTCGACACCGTTGATCGTCGCTGTTGCCACGACCTTCGATGCTTTTGCGTTCTCAGGAGTTGGCTTGGCGGCATCGGCAGTCACGTTCAGCGTGCCGTAGGCAATGCTCTGTCCCTCTTGGATGAACAAGGGCGTCGTCGCTGAATAGCCTGGTGGTAGACCTTCAATGTCGATACGGATCTCACCTTCAAAGCCGTCTTTGCGATCGATCGTGATGTTGAACTCACGACCGCTGCCTGCGCCCACGGTCGGGTTCTCGCCGTTGAGCTTCGCGCTGAAGTCCGGCTGCAGCGGACGAGCGGTCAACTCATACGAAAACTTCTCACCTTGAAAGCCGCGCACGTCGCTGACGCGCACCAGGTATGTGCCGTCGGCCGGTGCTGTGAACGTCAGCCGCGAATCGCTGCCCAGTTCGCGTTCCGAATCATCGTCGTTCTCGTAGTACACGGTGAAGATCGGCAACCCGTTCGGCAGCGGACGGCTGGTCGGCGCATACGGTTCGACGATATACGCCGGCTCGTTCAAAGCATGCGACGTCGCTGTCGTATCAAAGAACGTGCGACGATTGCCGGTGTGCGGATAGAAGACGAAGCCCGAATCGGGTCCGCGCGGCCAGAGCCACAGCTTCGCGACTTCGCCATTCATGTAGACCAGTTGGTTGAGGTCCATCTCTTCCCAGTTCTGCAGACGGGCATCACGTGTGTTGGAGTCGATACCCCGGAACGTGACATACGAATCGCGTACGGCCTGCAGCAGCACGCGCGGAATGCGCTTGCCGCCGGCATCGAGAACTTCCAGCTTCGAATCGAGCATCGAACCCGCACGGGCGGCGTTCATCTCGAAGACCCACGTTTGCTCGGCCTTGGCTTCGAACTTGAAGATGTCCGCGTCAGAGGACTGACCAGCCGCAGCCGTGATTGAGCCCTTCAGCTTCGCGGGCAGTTCCAGAGTTCCGGCGGTCTGCGGCGTATCATTCGGTTCGGCTTCCGTGAGCTGCTTGAAGTCCGCCATCACAGGCATCGGAGCCGCACTTCCCGCGACGGTGGTCGTCGGCGCCTGCGACGTGCCGGCCGGAACCGGGTACTTTTGCAGCGAACCGTTCACGCGGCCCACGTGCACGAACTTGCTGTCCGCGCTGAAGTTGAGCGTGGTGGTGACGTCTGGCTGTCGTTCGAAGGCGGCGATCTGCGTGAAGTCTTTGGTCTCCCACAGTTTCAACGATTGATCGTCGGCGACTGAAGCGACTCGCTGGCCGTCTGGCGAAAACGCGATGCGCAGCACGGCGCCTTCGTGAGCGAACCGCGCGAAGACCAGCGGGTTGATCTGCGGTTTGTCGCGCGAGATCAGTCGCCAGACTCGAATGCGGTTATCCAGTCCGCCACCCGCTACGAACTCACCGTTCGGGCTGAAGGCGACGGTGTATTGTTCCTTGAGTGGCTGGCTCAGAGTGTCCAGTCGCACGCCGGTCGCGACCTGCCACAGTTTGATGGTCTGATCGGCGCTGGCGCTCGCCAGAATAGTTCCGTCCGGACTGAAGGCGAGATCGAAGACCGCACCGTTGTGACCATCCAGCACGCGGACCTGCTGACCGTTCGAAGTATCCCACAGAATGATTTTGCGATCGTAGCTGGCGGTTGCGAGCAGCTTGCGATCAGGGCTGATGACTGCATCGTAGACCGTGTCGCGATGTCCCTCGAACGCGCGCACGAGCTGTCCATTTTCGGCATTCCAAATCGCCGCCTGACCGAACAGCCCCGGCACTCCCGACCCGGTTGCCAGCCACGCACTGTCCTGCGAGTAGTCCACCGAGTTCACTTTGCCCGGCAGATTAGGGATCTCACGAATGATTTGGTCTGTTTGCGCATCGCGGATCTCAACGCGCTGAAAGCGCGCCACCGCCAGTTGCTTGCCATTAGGTGACAGTGCCAGCGAGGCAATCGGTTGAGCTTTCAGCTTCGCCCCGGGCAGCTTGGGCACGCTGAGTTCGCGCCGCACAGGCTCGACACCATCAGGACCCTTCGCCCCCGCCTCGATCCACAAACGGATCAATTCAATCTGTTCGGGCTTGAGCGGCTCTTCGCCCTTGGGCGGCATGACCGGCTTGGCCTGCCCGCTGATCATCAGGAACAGGCGGCTCGATTTGGCGTCTCCCCCCTGCACTGCCGGACCGTGCGATCCGCCCTTCTGCAGGTCGGCAAACGACTCGGTGGAGAACTTGCCTTCGCGGTCCTGAGCGTTGTGACAGCCCGCGCAATGCTTGTTGAAGATCGGAGCGATCTGCTTCGTATAGTCCGGTGCCGGAGCTTTGTCGGCGGCAGGGATCGAACTGGTCAGTCCAAACACTGCGACAACAGAAAGAGCGATCACGAGTCTGCGCATCTCATGCCCTCAAGAAACAACCACGAAACTCAAAGTGGCGAGGCAAGAGGTTAGCTGCGACCTTCAGGTGCTCACAACGCGACGGGCGGTAAACTTCACGCCACGCCAGCTGGCGAATTGCCTAACGCCGATACGGCGATGCCGGAAGCTGGCCGGCGAGCGCGGATTCCAGGTCTGCCATGATTGGGTGGTCGGGTAGCGCGGCCTGAGCATTACGGGCAACAGCCTTAGCTTCTGGCTCGCGGTTGTTGAAGACGAGCAACGCTACGAGCGTTGCAATGTTATGAATCAAGTCATCGTAGCCCGTTTCCGGCGGTCGCAATCCAGGGTGAGACCGGTTCATTTCAAATCGTCGACGAACCTGAAACCCCTTCAGTGCGAGCTCAAGACGTCTGTTAGGCTCAAGAAAGGGATTGCAAAGTTCTAACTCTCCCTGTTTCACCAGCACCCGTTCTGCGACGTGGTACACACGCCGGGCAGCTTCGCTGTTGATCTCGGATACCTGCTTGAAGATCGTCACCGTCCGCGTTTCGTCTCCCAGCTCTCTATTGAGAGCGGCAAGTTCTTGGAAATCCGCGAACCGGTGACCCGCCTGGATGAATGACGACTCGGCCTGATCGCGGGCAGCGAGTAATGCGTCCATCGCGGGCGGATAATCCTCAGCGAATCGATGCCAATACATGAGGGCAAAAGAAAGTCGGACGGCGGAGAAATTCTGATCGATCAACAGTGCGTTCTGATGGAACCAGACAAACTTCGCGAGCGCGACATCATGAATGCCGGCTTTGGCGTCGCGCCAGGCACTATTCAGGATTTCGTGGAGGTCGGGATCGTTAGGTGGGGTCCATTGTCCGATCGCGGTCATGACGCACTCCAAGAGCCTCAATTGTCGCTCGACACTTGGAACTTCGATGGGATTTACTCGCTTCGCAAGAGCGCCAGTTTAATACCGCTGGGGGACTCTTGAACAACCTTGCCGATGCGGCGCGTGCGGGTGAGGACGCCCTCGGCGGATGAGGCCAGCGACGGCAGCAGGACCGGGCAACCGGCGGCGTGCAGTTGAGTGGCCGTCCACACATTGCAGGTCTTCGGGAAGTAGTACAAACCCTTTGCTCGAAAGAACTGGCTGTCACCGTACAGACCGGGACCGAGCCATTCGGCGGCGTTGGTTTTTTCGTCACGCTGAAAGCTCGCTGCGATGGAGCGACTGAGATCATCAAACTGTGAATCGGTCAGCGGGACTTCCACAATGTCGCTCGCCGGGAAGATTCGTGTGATCTGCCCATCCATTCCCGCGACATGCATCACGGTGCCCGAGGGCAGCAAGGCCGCGTCGAGCACCAGCGGCAGTGTGATCTTCTTGGCTCGATAGAAACCTTCGTCGCCCCAGCCGATCTCGACGATGTCGTGCTTTTGGAAATTGCGAACCTCGGGCCAGAGTTCTGCCGAGATATCTTGTGGGCGCAGAGCCAGCCCCGTATGCCAGCCATGACCAACGACGTAGATGGATTTCTGATCGACATCATGCGCAGCCGCCTTGATACCCGAACCCGGCTGCCCCATCCGAAAATGAGAGCACCCGGTCAGGCACACGCCGACCACAATCAAGAGCAGACGCCACGTGGAAACCATCTGATCCTCCGATGGTTGAGAAGGCCGAAAGCTTAGTCTGCATGGTAGAAATATGACTACGGCAGTTGTTGTAGATAGATGAATCGGCGACTTAAGTGAGGTTGCAGCCATAGCTTGCGAAAGCGTGCATCTCGTCTGCCTCGCTGGTGGTCCCTCGAGGTGGGGACGAAAGCCGTGTAGGTCGGACAAAAACTGTCCGGCCTAATTGGCGCATCGCGTCTTGAAGCAGGATCTACAACATGATCTCGTTGTTCGTGAGTAATTGCCCCGCAGACTGCACATCGAAGTCGGCTGATTGGTACAGGTAGATTGTGAAGTCCCAGGGCCAGGGCGGATCGATCGAAAGTCGCGGCCGTTTTCCGCGAGCGCGTCGCAGGGAGATGGAGTGCACCGAAATAGGAAGTGCTTCCCAGAACGAGGCAACAAGGCTCGAAAGCAGTCGAAGACTGATGCCTCGCAGCCGTGACTTGTAGAACACTAAACGTTGCTCAGCGTGGCGAGTTCCATAGTGAGTTACCCAGACAATGGTGAGCCGCCCACGGTCACAAGCGACGCGTACATCGAGACGCCGCGGATGCTCGCCATCGCTGACGAACACTGCACGAGTCGGAACAAATTGCTCAGCTATGGAAGCAAGCATGAAATGTGCTCAGCCAATGCGTTTATTGATAATCACAATGAGATTCGCATGACAATCTCCCCTCGCCCCGCGTGCGGGGAGAGGGGGCGGGGGGGCGGGGCGGCGCTATCCATGACTACCAGATTTGCCGGCCCGCAAAAGCAAAGTTAGAATGGATGGATTCTGCGATTGGTCTCCGTCTTCAACAAGGCTGTTTGCCGAGCGGAAGCATTTGTGACATGGGGTTTGAAGGGTATCAGCGAACGATGGGTGAAATCGCCCCTCACCCCAGCCCCTCTCCCCGCAAGCGGGGCGAGGGGAGCGATCAGCGACTATGGGGGCATTGGAAACACTAAAAAAAGAAAACGCTCCTTACCTGGAGAGGTAAGGAGCGTTTATTACTCATCGGTCACAAGCAGTATCATCCGGTATTACGGAGCCGGAGTGGCTGCTGGTGGCGTCGTGGGTTGCACCGGCTGTGGTTGTGGTACTACCAAGGCCGGGAAATCATTGGACGTCGTCGGACCGACTTGAGGAACTTTGTCCTGGCCGAAGAAGATGATCCCGCCGAGTCCACCACCGCCAATGTCCTTGGCGTTGTAGATGAACTGGCCGTCCTTGGTCTTCTGGATCTTCTCCTTCATCTTCTCCAGGTGGGCGATCGTGTAAGGATCAACCTTCTCCTTGGCCTCGCCGAGCACGCGATTGACTCGTTCGAGGACTCGGGTGAGTTCCATCGACGCGAGGTTCGAGATCGGCTTGTAGGCTTCCGTCGTCAGCGGGCCGGGCACCGCGAGGTCGATCAGGTGATCAACGTGCTCACGCTGCAGGTTGGCTCGCAGACTGGTCACCATCGGCACGCGGGCCGTGTGCTGCTTCGTCGGGTTGTCCTTCAGTTCGGTCCACAGGGAATCCGTGATCGACGTCAGAACTTCCGGCAACGTGACGGCATCTTGATCAGCCGGAATCCGCATCTCGTTGTCATACACGCGACGCAGCGTGGTCGGGCTCAGCAGCATCGACAGGGCCGATGCTTGAATGCCGATGATACGATCGTGAACTGGCCACGACTCTTCGTCGCGGAAGGCGCGGTCGCCGGCGTCCAGCCACTTCTCGACGTTCAAGTGTTGAAGTAATTCAGGAGTCAGACCGAAGGCGTCGTCGACGAACGTGTTGTCGATGACGAACTTCAGCGCGGCTCGCTGACGATCCACAGCCACGACTTCGATTGGCTTCGGAGCGTCCTTATCGCCCTTCTTCGCACGGCTGGTGAACGAACCGCCGACCCAGTTGGACATCATGCTGATCGAACGCGTCTGCAGAGCCAGAGTCAGTTCATAACCCTGACGGGCGCGCGCCCAGCTTTCACCGTCTTTCACGAAGGCCTTGAGCAAGCGCTCGCGTTCCTTCTTCAGCAGGCGAACCTGATCGTTCGCGTAGTCCAGCGGGTTCTTGGAGAAGTCGTAGCGGCGTGACCGTGGGTCAGCGCCACCGACGTCTTCATCCGTGCCGTAGAGCAGTTCCGGCTCATTGACGCGGGCCAGAATCTGCTTGAGGTCACCGCCGATGGTGTAGCCGTATTCAATGGCCCACTCGTCGTAAGGACCGACGCCGATCATGGTCCAGTCGCCCTGCTTCTCGCCGCCGCTGACGTTGAAGTTCACGGGGATGTAGTCCATCACCGATCCCGACAACGGCTTCTTGCCCTTCAGCTCGTCCGAGTTGATCTGCTTCAGGTCATAGACGCTCGACGCCTTGAAGTTGTGACGCAGACCCAGCGTATGGCCGACTTCGTGAGCCACCAGTTCGGCCAGCAGCGGACCGATGAAGGACTCAGGCATGCCGTCCAGCATCGCCTCTTCAGGTTTCTTGGGTTCGTCCTTCTTCTCTTCTTTCTTTTCTTCCTTCTTCTCGCCGCCAGCGGCCGGAGCCTGCAGAGCGACTTCATCGGCATCGAACTGCGCCATGGCCAGTTCCATCTGCATCAGGGCGAGGTCCAGTCGCAGGCCGTCTCCCGCGAGGCACAGGCCGTTCGTCTGGCTGCGCTGACCGATGAGGCCATCGAAGGTGTCATCGCCGATCAGCTTGGGATCGACGCGACCGCCTTCATGACCAGCCAGCGGCAACAGCGAGTCGCGCTGAATCTGACGCATGATTTCCGGTCGCTGACCGGGGCTGGCCAATCGCACGCGCGGGTCCCAGTTGGGATGCGTCGCGAACCAGGCCAGAGCTTCGGCGTTGAAGCCTTCCATCGCCACGGCGGGCAGGATCTCTTCAAACTGCTTCCAGTAGTGACGAATCCAGCCGTCGGTCAGGATGATGTCCGCATCCAGGATCTCGCCGGTCATCGGATTGACTCGGCTGGGTCCGATCGCGGTGCCCTGATTATTATTCAGCCAGCGAACGAAATTATACCGTACGTCCTCAGGGTCCAGCTTCATATTACGGCCGGTCTGAGCGTCCTGATAATCCACTTCGATCGCGTTCAGAATGCCAACCTTCTCGAACGATTTGTTCCAGTAGTTGACGCCCTGAGCCACCCAGCGGCGATAACGGACCGGGACGGTCGATTCGAGGATAAACCGGATTGGCTTCACTGGCGGGCTGAGCTTCAGCGACGGATCGCGCTTTGCCAGGTGCCAGCGATTGATATAACGCACGGTATTATCGTGCTCTTTATACTTGCCGTAGTCCGAATACGTCGTGGTGAAATAACCGATTCGCGAATCCGCGGCGCGCGGTTGATACGACGGGTTGGAGTTGATCACGCTGATCGAAAAGTGCAGCGTCTTCAACTGGCCGGTGCCCATCGGGCCTTCGATCGCGACTTCCACGTTCTCCGGGAAGACCTTCACCTTTTTGTGGGTGATGAGGTTCGGATTGCTGACTCGATAACCGCTGTTGCTGAAGCGGGAACCGCCGCCAAAAAACAGGGCCGAGTTATTCAGCAGCATCGACGTCAGGTCGATGATCGGGCCGCCCTGAGGTCCCATCGTGACGATCGGTACTTCCAGCAGCACGCGGTCGGTGAAGAGGCGATTGACCGACGACTGAGCTTCGGCATCGCCGCTGGTGCGGATCTCGATATTCGGCGACATCAGCGCCAGCCGGGTGCCGTACTTGCGCCAGTAGACGAACAGCGGCTCGCCCTGCAGACCGGCATACATTTCACCGGACGAAACCGTCGGGGCGATATAATACTTCTGACCGAGATACTGTGGAGACAGTTCGGCCAGAACGCGTTCTTCCTTCAGGTGCTTATACAGATTCCACAATGCCGGACGGTCTTCGTCCGTGAGCATGGGGATCTGCTTGAAGTCACCGAGAACCTGGGAAGACGGCGGATAATCCGGTCGTGCGGTAGAGGTCGTCTGGGCTAACGTGACTTCGGGGATGAGGCCTGCTGTGGCAACAAGGCCAACCCCCCAGGCAGCTTTTGCCAGGAAGCGTCGCATGTGTCCGGTCCTTGAGTGTGGAAAAAAGTGTGATGGCGACCGCGCGTCAGCCGTTTCCTGCTCTTCGACCGCTCAGCCCGTGACTGCTTCGACGTCGAAATTCGGAAACCGCTGCGAACTCGTGCTCCTCTTGAGCGAATTGCCCAGCCGTTCCAATTGGAAAACTTTGCCGAGCCTTCTGATTCTAAGAGGCAGTTAAAACCCCGTGCCATCAACTTCTTAACTGATTGCTCGCTAAACGGAGATTTTTGGTGACCGTCAGCAGTTGGTCGGCAGCACTCAATGGTCGGGCCTGATGCCATTCGGCAACGGCGGAATGTCGCTGATCGCTCCACGATCAGAACGATTCTTGGCGGGACGGCTCGTGTTTTGGATCGATGGCTCTGAAACCCGTTCTGATTGCGAAACAATCAGCGACTTAGAGAATTTGCTTTCCGGCTTCTGCGCAAGAAAAAAGCGAGGCAGTCCAGACTGCCTCGCTTCAGGATTTGGAGTGAAAACTCTCACCGACTGACTTTCGTGACACCTGCAACTAATCGCGTTTCGGGCGGTCGCCTTCGCCGCGTTCGAACAGCTCACGCAGCTCGGCGCGATCGACGAAACCGTCTTTGTTCTTGTCGACGCGGTCAAAGTTTTCACGCAGACGGTCAGGAGCTTCGTCCTTGCTCAGCTTGCCGTCGCCGTTCTTGTCCATGCGGTTGAACAGCTCATCGCGGCGCTGACCATCGCCTTCGGGACGATTGCCTTCACCGCGTGGCATCGGGCGATCACCCTCAGGCCGACCCGCACCGGGTCGATCCCCCTCTGGTCGCGGACGATCACGTCCTTCGCCGTCGGGGCGTGGACGCTCGCCATCTGGACGCGGGCGATCACCTTCCCGACCGGGGCCAGGTCCGCCTCCTGGAGGTGGCCCCAGCAATTCTGCTTGATCCAGGTCGCCATCATTATTGCGGTCGAGTTCCGCGATCAGCGTGCCGATGCGCTCCAGCTCGGACTTGCTCAGTTTGCCGTTGTTGTCTTTATCCAGCAGCTGGAAGAAACGTGGCAGCGGACGGCGTTCTCCGTCACGCGGCGGCTGGCCTCCTTCCGGACGTCGCTCACTGTCAGGTCGGGCACCATCTGGACGTCCGCCAGCAGGGTTGCCTCCGCCCTCACGCTGGCCACGGAACTGTTCAGCCAGCCGAACGAAGTCAGCCTTGGTGATTTCGTCTTTGCCGAGTCGATCAAACATCGGCTCCAGGAAGCGGCGGCCCTGCTCGGGTATTTCGGCCCGAGTGAACTTGCCATCGCCGTTCGTATCGAGCCGCTTGAAGTTCTCTTCAGGATCGCCGAAGCCGCGTCCCTGTCCGCCGGGCTGTCCAGGCTGGCCGCCGCCAGCGCCTGGTGGAGGCCCGAGGCGCTCACGCATCTTCTGGAAGTCCTCGTAGGTCATCGAGTCCTTCTTCAGCTCATCAAACAGCCGGCCGAAGCGCTCGCGAGCGAACTCAGGCAGCTCTTCGCGAGTCACCTTGCCGTCGCCGTTGCGATCCATACGCTCAAAGATCTGCTTGGCGTCGAAACCTGGACCGGGTCCGCGACCTTCCGCCCCGGGTCCGCCGCCTTCGGGGCGACGCGGTTCTTCGGAACTGGCCTTCGTGAACTCTGCGAGCGTCAGCTCGCCGTTCTTGTCGTCATCACCCAGTCGCACCAGTCGTTCGAAGAAGCGCACCTGATCTTCCGGCACTTCATCCTTCACGACCTTGCCGTCGCTGTTCTTGTCCAGTCGCTTGAAGAGTTCGTCCGGTTTAGGACCATCCTGAGTAAATGCCACCGCGCCCGAAGCGAGCAGCACCGCGAGCAAGCCAAAGCGTTTCATGATGAAGTCTTTCCTGCCAAGAAGAGTTTGAAGAGTTAATCGGGCTCCCATTGAACCACAGAAACTGGTCGGAGTTTCGAACTTTCTGCCGCAATTTGGGGCTCAGGCGATCGAGCCGCTTTGCAGATTGCTACAGGCTTCATCCTGATCTGTCAGGCGCCGTCAGCACAAATTAGGTGTGTTCGCCGATGAAGATGCAATGAAAAGGTTCTGAAACCGGCCTCGCCGTCTGGGCGGCACAAAACACAGACTCATCCATGTTTCATCTGTGTTCAATCCGTGGCTCTTGTAAACTTCTCCGGTGTCCTCCCTGCGATTCCGTTTCTGTGTACGTTCGATGATGCTAGTCGCTCCTGCACCAACCCGATTCTTCCACTCACTGTGAGTTTCCATCATGCCGCTGATGAGCCGTCGCCGCTGGCTGCAGAATGCCTCTGCTGGATTTGGCTGGCTCGCCTTCGCGGATCTGGCGGCGCGATCGGCGGCCGCGGCGTCTGAACCTTCGGGGACGATCGCTCATCATCTGGCAAGGGCTCGACACGTCATCTTCTGCTTCATGGATGGCGGTCCCAGCCATGTCGATTCGCTGGATTATCGGCCTCTACTGACGAAACATCAGGGGCAGGCCATCGGCCAACAGGCGGTTTCCAAACTGTCGCAGAGCAGCGCCAACCGAGTCTGGTTTGGCAGCCCCTGGGAATTCCGTCAGCGCGGCGAAAGCGGCCTCTGGGTCAGCGATCTGTTTCCGCATCTGGCCCGTTGCGCGGACGACCTGTGTGTCGTGAAGTCGATGGTCGGTCGCCAGCCGCTGCATGGTCAGCAGAACCTGCTGCTGCACACTGGCCGAGTCACCGGCGGTGCGCCGAGCCTCGGTTCCTGGGTTTCCTACGGACTTGGGTCCGATAACCATGACCTGCCGGGCTACGTGTTGCTCAACAACGACTGGATTCCCAACGGCGGCTTCGAGAACTTTTCGGCGGCGTTCCTGCCAGCTACTCACTCAGCGACAGTCCTCCGCGCGAAGGGCATGCCCGTCGACAACATTCAGCCGAGCGACACGCTGGCCATTCAGCGTCACAAGCTGGCCCTGCTGCGAGATCAGGACACGGAGTTTGCCGCGTCGACGGGTTCCAGTCCGGTTGAATCCGCGATCCGAAATTATGAAACCGCTTTTCGCATGCAGGCTGCAGTGCCGCATCTGGCTGACGTTACCCAAGAGACCGCGGCCACTCAGCAGGCGTACGGGCTAGACAGTTCGAACGACTATCAGCGTTACTACGCCCTGCAATGCCTGCGAGCGCGGCGACTTGTCGAAGCGGGAGTGCGGTTCGTCGAAATCACTTGCCCGCTGACTCACGCCAACAATTCCCCGTGGGATCAGCACGGCCAGATCCGCAAGCACCACTCCGAAAATGCACTGATCACCGATCAGGCGGTCGCAGCGCTGATTCAGGATCTCAAGCAACGTGGCTTGCTGGATGACACCATTGTCCTGTGGGGCGGTGAGATGGGTCGCACGCCGCACACGCCCGCCATCAACGAGAACTGCGGCCGCGATCATCACGTCAACGGGTATAGCATCTTCCTCGCAGGTGGCGGGTTCCGAGGCGGTTACGCTTACGGGGCAACCGACGATTTCGGCAATGCGGTCGCGGAAAATCCCGTCGAAATTCACGACGTCCACGCCACCATTCTGCACCAGTTGGGGCTGGATCATGAACGCCTCGCCGTTCGCTTCGGCGGCCGAGATGTCAGCCTGACCGACGTTCACGGCCGAGTTATCGGCGACCTTCTAGAACGCGCCGCAGTCCGCGGTTGATGATTTCGCGCGGAACGCTTGAATTCTGTGTGCCTAAAACACTGCGCAGGCCGGTGCCGGAACTCTATAAGGGTCCTTTCGATATTCGTTCGGACGGACCAACTCGCGCTGACCAAGGATCGATCGATGATACGTCTCATCCGACTGCTGATTGTGGCATGGCTCGTCGTTTCCAGCGTTAGCCACCGCTCGGCGCTGGCCGTTGATAAGAAACCTTCGCGGCCCAATGTGTTAGTCATTCTGGCGGATGACCTGGGATACTCAGATCTCGGCTGCTACGGCGGTGAGATCAAGACGCCGCAACTGGACTCACTGTCCGCCAACGGTTTGCGGTTTACACAGTTCTATAATACCGCGCGTTGCTGGCCGTCCCGATCTGTATTACTCACGGGCTATTATGCGCAGCAGATCAGGCGTGATACTGTGGAAGGTGTCCCCAGCGGCAGTCAGGGCATTCGTCCAGGATGGGCTCGACTCCTGCCTGAGCTGCTGAAGCCGGCTGG
Organism: uncultured Planctomycetaceae bacterium; assembly: GCA_964386705.1. GTDB lineage: Bacteria > Planctomycetota > Planctomycetia > Planctomycetales > Planctomycetaceae > AM-0621. The sequence continues at coordinate 17,087 of CAYLTY010000012.1, read as the reverse complement.
CTATCGCGCGTATCATTCCGGTAAATGGCACGTCGACGGCAAACCTTTAAAGAGCGGGTTCGATCATTCTTATGAAATCGGCGGCGGGCAGAATAACTACTTCAAAGTCAATGGTATCACGGACGACGACGTTCAGGTTGCTGCGAATCCAAGTCACTACACGACAAGCGCGATGGTCGATCACGCCATCCGCTGCCTGAAAGAGCACGCTGAGCATCACGCCGACAAGCCGTTCTTCCATTACCTGTGCTTCACGTCACCTCACTTCCCGTTACACGCCCTGCCCGAAGACATCGCCAAGTACCGAGAGATCTATCGAGCTGGCTGGGACGCGATTCAGAAGCAGCGCTTTGACCGTATCTCTCGGTTGGGACTGACAGCTGCTTCTCTGCCTCAGATGGAGCGCGATGTCGGTCCGCCGTATCACTTCCCGAAGGCCTTTGAGATTCTCGGCTCCGGCGAGATCAATCGTCCCTGGCTCTGGTCGGAACTCAACAACGAGCAACGCGAGTTTCAAGCCGCGAAAATGACGGTGCATGCGGCCATGGTCGATCGGATGGATCAAGACATCGGACGAGTACTGGCTCAACTGCGGGCAATGAACGCGTTTGATAACACACTGATCCTGTTCGCTTCTGATAACGGAGCCAGCGCGGAGATCATGGTCCGGGGTGACGGTCATGATCCTCAAGCTCCGGCGGGATCTGCCGCGACGTACTTGTGCCTCGGACCGGGCTGGTCAAGCACCGCAAACACGCCGTTTCGACGTCACAAGACGTGGGTGCATGAGGGTGGCATCAGCACTCCGCTGATTGCGCATTGGCCCGAGGGCATCAAGGCGCGCGGGGAACTGAGGCATAATCCGTCGCACTTGATTGATACCGTTCCGACAATTCTTGACGTTGCCGGAGTGCAGCCAACTCAAGAGTGGAACGGCAAGCCGGTGCCAAAAGCTCCGGGGACAAGTTTGCGCCCAGCGTTCTCTCGTGACGGCGTCGTAAAACATGACAGCCTGTGGTGGCAGCACGAAGGCAATCGGGCGATTCGCGTAGGGGACTGGAAACTGGTGGCCGCTGGTAAGGATGCTGCGTGGGAATTATACGACCTGCAGGTCGATCGAGGAGAATCGAATAACCTGGCGGCAATCCAGCCCGAACGGGTTCGCGAACTGGCTGCGCTCTGGCAAAAACAACATGCTGAGTTCAGAGCCCTTGCGATAACCGATCCGCCACCGAAGGCGGCTGCCAAATAGAAACGAAAGTAATTCGACAACTCACCAGTAACTGAGGCCTGTCATGCCCAGCGTCCAAGGACTTCTGGAAACCGCGCTTTATGTGAACGATCTCCCGAAGGCGGCCAATTTCTATCGCAAGCTGTTCGGTTTCGAGACCCTGCTGGCCTCCGAACGACTGGTCGCGCTGGATGTCGTGGGACGCAACGTACTCTTGCTGTTCAAGGAAGGGGCGACGAACGAACCGTTCAAAACACCCTGTGGTATTATTCCCGGTCACAGCGGCAGTGGGCAGAATCATCTGGCATTTTCGGTTGCTGCCGAAGATGTCCCAGCCTGGCGGGAACGGTTACACGCCCAAGGTATTACGATTGAAAGCACTGTCACTTGGGAACGCGGCGCTCAGAGTCTTTATTTCCGCGATCCCGATCGGCATCTCGTTGAATTGATCACACCCGGCTTCTGGCGGACTTATTAGCTGCTTCGTCGGATTTCCCGGCCCTGACCGACATCAAAGTTCGATTGGAAGAGACACCTGTGAATGACTCGCGTTTCGTCTATGTGACCTTCGTCCGCACGACTCCGGAAAAGCTATGGAACGCGCTGATCGATCCCGCATTCACCAAGCGGTACTGGTGCGAGACCTGGCAAGAGTCAGATTGGAAACAGGGATCGCGGTGGTGCATCATGATCCCGGATGGTCGTGTCGGCGATAGCGGTCAGATTCTGGAAATCGATCCCCCGAAGCGACTGGTGTTGAGCTGGCGCAACGAATTCAAGCCGGAGTTGCACGAGGAAGGCTTTTCACGGCTGACCTACGAACTCGAGTCGGTTGGCGAATCTGTCAAACTGACGCTGGTCCACGAAATCGACCTCCCCGATTCGAAACTCATCGAAGCCGTCGGCGGTGGATGGCCTCACCTGCTCGCCAGCCTCAAGAGCCTGCTCGAAACGGGCACGCCGCTGGAAGAAACCCGGTATTGGCCGAAGGGAGTATAGTGTGAATTGCAGAAAGCAGCAGCGGCTCACAGTGAGCCGCAAGGCGCTGGCTGCGGGCCTGTAGCGCACATGATTCAAGGTCGGCCATAGCTGGCGGCTATCGCCTCGCCAGAATTGTTATCTCAGCAGTAAATAGATAATGGCTGTGCTGCATGGCAACAGTGATACCTCGAAATGTTATCTGCGTTCTGGGACGGTGGAGCAATTTCGCCGCCGTTGAGGCCATACTTCGGCGACGCGAATTCACAGGCTTCGAGTTGGATCGAGAGTTCTCGCAGTTGTCTCCGGACAGCCGGATGACCGTTGCCTTTGAGGCATCTTACGAGCGCGTTGCGCCCTCGATGATAGAGGATGATTGGAACGCCGTTCGAACACACACGGCGGTTGCCTACGTGTTGTCGCCGCCGATTCCCCATGAACGCGCGGCAGATATCTCGGGCCTGACGTTGTTATTGACGGCGGCTCTGCTGGAAGGTGGTGGAGCCGCAGCCAAGGGAGAAGCCTCGGGAATCGCGCATGGCCGCTCCCGCTGGCTGCAGTTCGCAGCGGATTTCGTTCGAGCTATTGAGCAGGGAGACGCTCAAGCCGCAGGTGCGAGCTTGCATCGAGCATGGGTGCGGCGACCGCTGCTGGAACAGAGTGAAGCTGTCTACTACTCGTGTGGAATGCAGTTGTTGGGCCTGCCAGACGTCGAGATCGAGCGCTTTTTACCGGTGAAAGACGCTCTGGAGTGGATGGACCTGCTGGGCCTGTATCTGGTAGCCGATCGACCAAAGAGATCGTTATCGAATGGGGATGGGTTTCGCCTCGGCGACAATAGTCCCCGCCGCGTGATGCGCTTCCGGTCATGTGAGCGCTACGAAGACGACAGCTTCCTGTTCAACCCGTATGGATACATCCGGTTGGAACCAGATCAGGCGTCGTGAAACCGTCGAGGCGCTGCAAAGGTATCAGACCCCAACAAACTCTCCTTCATTGTGGGGCTAACCTGTGAGAGCAACCTATTGGGTCGCGATGGTTGCCGTTCTGCTCGCCTTGGCGGGTGGATTGGTCGCAGATGAGGCAAAGCAGAAGGTTGAGGGCCGCTGGAAGGTCAACTCAGTCGAAGTCGCGGGCATGGTGGTACCGGGCCTCGAAGGTGCCGAGCTTGTCTTCGCCGATGGTACGAAGGCCTTTACTTTGCCGGACAAGCGCGTCGAGAAAGGCACTTACCACGTCGACATCACAAAACAGCCGCGTGAGATTGATGTCACCACCGAGGGACGCGACGGAACCGAGAAGGGCATCTATGTAATCGAGGGTGATGAGTTGAAGTTGTGTCTCGCGACCAAGAGCGGTCAGCGGCCCGGCAAGTTTGCCACTCAGAAAGGCACCGATCAGATTCTGATCGTCTTGCGACGGTCCATCGCGGAGCCCGCCGAAAATCCCCCTGTGAAAACCAGTTCCGGTGCCTCTCCCAAAAGCGGACCCGCCGAAAAGCCGACGGGCACGCGGCTTTTCCGCATGGGCTTCACCGGCTTTGTGCATGACATCACTCTGGAAGCCGTCACCGGCTCACACAAGTTCTGCCGCGAGAATGGCGACCTGCTCGCCCACCATATTGAAGGGGTGCCGTGGGCCGAGGCTCTGAACGATCAGGCTTTCCCAAAAGCATTGCTTGATGACTGGCGCGGCAAGAAATCAGCCACTCCACCGAAGGGAAAAGTGTACCTCGCGATCTCGCCCGGGCGCGGCGATCTGAAAGTCTCCGACAAGGCCGGTCCGCTGCCGAAAGAGCTGAAGGGCAAGGCGTACGACGACCCGCTGGTACTGAAGGCCTATTTGAACTACTGCCGCAAGGCTGTTGAATTCTTCAATCCCGACTATCTGGCAATCGGGATTGAGATGAATGAGATCAACGACCAGGGAGCCAAGGTATGGCAGAGCTATGTCACTCTTCACAAGCACGTCTATACCGAGCTGAAGAAAGAGCATCCCAATCTGCCGATCTTTGCGTCATGGACGCTGCATAATATGTATAAGAAGCGCGGCGGCATGTTGAAGAATTGGAAAGAGCTGATGCCGTATAATGACCAGGTCGCGGTCAGCTACTACCCGTTCTTCATGCCCGACCCGGATCGACTGGCTGCCTTGGATTGGATGACCAGCCAGTTCGATGAGTTCAAGAAGCCGTACGCGATGGTTGAAACAGGCGACGCCGCCGAACGTCTGCCGCTGCCGTCGGCCAAGGTCGTCATTGAGGGCACGCCGGAAAAGCAGGAAGCCTACTTCCGCGCATTACTCGGACTGGCGCAGAAACGTGACTTCGTGTTCGTCGTGAGCTTCATTCATCAGGACTACGATGCCTTGTGGGAGCGAATCAAAGCAGGTGCTCCCGAGCTGTTCATGGCTTGGCGCGACTGCGGCCTGCTCGACGAAAAAGGCAATAAACGCCCGGCCTATCAAGCCTGGAAAGACTACTTCGAGCTGCCCCTGAAGTAGCAGGCACACTCCGTGTGCCGTCCGCTGAGGGTTACGGCACAAGACATGTGCCTACTACTTTCTCACATCTCCCAAATTGGGCATCGCTCCCCTCGTCCCGGATTCCGGGGAGAGGGGCTGGGGGTGAGGGGCGATCGCTCTCCGTCGTTGCCGGTCTCTGACTCCAGTGATCCCCTATCGCAATGGTTTTATCGCGCCAATGTATCCGGTGTTTCCGTCGGTAGCTGGCGCGACAGCGGTACGAGCCAGCGTGCTGTTGGGAGCGGGGCGGAGTAGGCTGATGTCAGGCAGACTGCCATCGGGTTTGCGCGGCTTGAGCAATTCTGCTTCATTGAGGCTGACAAAATCCGGGTTTGTCAACTTCAACTCAAGCGTAAATGAATTATCAACGGCTTCACATTTGGTGGCATTGAAGTTGGTGATGTCGCGGCGTGACTTGTAGCTCAGGTTCCGGAACAATCGATGATCGTAGCCTTCGATCTCAGTCCGGTTGTCCGCCAATCGTCCCTGCATGTTGAAGTTGGTGCCGTTGCGAAAAGCGGTGTTGTTAATCCAGTCGCAACCGCCCGGATGGTGATTGGCGTAGAATCCGCCAGCCTTGTTTCTGACGGCGACGCAATCTTTCACGACATGCCGCGGAATCGGATTCGGAAGTTGATTCGCAGGATGAGATCCATAACCTCCCGCTTTGAAACCATTGCCGTTCGCGAGCGATTCGAACTTCGTTGAATATCCGTTGTAGGCCGCCCAGCAGTTCTCGAATCTCACAGCTTCGCTGGCGCTAATACAGTCATAGCCGTCATCGCTGTTGAACCACGCTCGGCAGCCACGAAAGATGTTTCCTGTGCTGCCTTTGGTCGGATGACACCCGAATCCGTCGACGTTCTCGCCCTTGCCGTTCTCGGAGGTGTAATCCCAATTGTTCCAGGCATCACAGTTCAGAAACAGATTGTCCGAACCGCGCACATGATAAATACCAATCGCCTGACCATCGTGCAGCGCGAGTCGCTCAAACACGTTGTGGCTGCCATGACTCTCGACGCAGATGGACTGCGTGTGCTCCATCTTTCCGACCTGCACGCCGGTGATATCCAGACCTGCTAGATGTATCCAGGAACCGCTGACGTAAAACGCCGTGCAGCGGACATCGGTCAGCTTGATTGCCGAGAAGTCGAAGAGCGGCGTTTCGTTTTCATAAGGACGATACGTGATGGGTTGGCCGGGCTTGCCACTTTTATTCAATACAGTGACGCGACCAAAAATCCCCTTCCGTTGTGTGACGTGCTCCGGGGTCATCTTGTAGACACCGCCGCGAAGATAAACCGTGTCGCCGGGCGCAGCGGCCTCTTGTGCTCGCTGCACGGTTGCGAAGGGTTTCTCCAAGCTCCCCGCAGCCGAGTCATCACCTGCAGGAGCGACGTACCATGAACCTGCCGCCGCCGAGCCTGCTTGATAGCAAACAAGACTTTGCACCAGCAGGACAGTCGCGATCCAGACAGTGCGGCGCCGTGTGAACATGCTCAGAATGTCATTCATGTTGTTATCCGCTTGATACGCACTCCAAAACTAAGTTGCGACAGAGCACTAAGAATCCATCGTCAGCACTACTCGGAAGCGTGCCTTGCCGCTGATCATGCGCTCGTAGGCTTCGGCGGCGCGTTCGAGGGGATAAGCTTCGTTCATCGATCGGACTCCGGTTAGGGCGCTGAAAGCCAAAGTATCTTCTGCGTCGATGGAAGTACCGGAGTACCAGCCTTCGATGGATCGTCGACCCATGATGAGCGTCAACGGGGCTGCCTGAATCAATTCCTCTGCAGCGCCGAGAACCATCAGCTTGCCGCGCGCAGCCAGTCCAGCGATGGTCGCGTTCATGGCCTGACCGTTGGTGACCGTGGCGATGACGGCCTTAGCTCCGCCGAGCTTGGTCAGTTCAGTCGCCGGGTCGGTGGCTTGGCTATCGATGTAGTGGGCGGCTCCCAGTTGTCGCGCGAGTGGTTCCTTGTCCTTACCACGAGCGATGGCAGCCGTGCGAAAACCCATCTTCGCGGCGTATTGAACTCCGAGATGGCCGAGCCCGCCAATGCCGAGAATGGCGACCAGATCGCCCGGCTGAGCCCCGCTGTGTCGTAGAGCATTGAAAGTCGTCAGTCCCGCGCACATCAGCGGAGCTGCTTCGACAGCTTGCAGTTCATTCGGCAGCAGCGCCAACGCCGTTGTGGGCGCGATCATGTAGTCAGCGTAGCCGCCATCCAGCGTGATTCCGGAAACCTGAATGCCGGTGTGACACGCATAGCTGTCACCGCGCCGACAGGGATCGCAGGAGCCGCATTGCCCCGCGTGCCAGCCGACACCCACTCGCGTACCGGCGGCCCAGCGGGCAGGGACATCCTTACCGACCGCGTCAATGACTCCGATCACTTCGTGGCCGGGCACGCGAGGAAACTTCAGGCCTGCCCAGAGGCCCTCCTTCGTCAGTGCGTCGCTGTGGCAGATGCCGCAGGCACTCACCTTGATTCGCACTTCGCCGGAGCCGGGGCTGGGAATCGGACGCTCAACCAGTTCCAGCGGACCACCGGCACGTGAAACCTGAACTGCGCGCATCGTCGACATGGAACAACTCCTTAGATCCAACATCAAATGGGGCGAGCGGCACGCGATCGTACCATCTCCCACAGCGTCGCGTTACGACCGCTGAGCGAAGTTTCGATGAAGCGAATTGATCGGTTCGTGCTTCGTCTTCAAACGATCCAGGCCGCTGCTCTCTATCCGCATGAATCTCGCAGAATCGCTGTAAGGTTCGACGAAACCGCCGGTATTTCCTTTCAGTTCGAGTTTCAACCAACCCACTCGCTCAATTCGAAAGGAGCCTGTCATGTCTCAACTCGAAAAAGTCCTTTACACCGCGAAAACTCACACCACTGGCGGTCGTGATGGTGCGTCTCGCAGTTCTGATGGCCGTCTGGATGTGAAGCTCTCGTCGCCCGGAACGTCGGGCAGCGGTACCAATCCCGAACAGCTCTTTGCCGCTGGCTGGTCCGCCTGCTTCATTGGTGCGATGGGCGTCGTTGCCGCCAAGCTGAAAGTCGCTCTACCGCCTGACAAGGCCGTTGATGCGGAAGTCGATCTCGGCATGAGCGAAGGCGGCTATGTCCTGCGAGCCCGCCTCAACGTCAGTCTGCCGGGCCTCGATCGCGAAATCGCCCAAGCCGTCGTCGACGGAGCCCATCAGGTCTGCCCGTACTCCAAGGCCACCCGTGGCAACATCGACGTCGAGATCAACCTCGTCTAACCCGCTTCGCAACGAAGTCGCACAGCAACGCCTCTTTCTACCTTCATCGCTCCCCTCGCCCCGCGTTGCGGGGAGAGGGGCTGGGGGTGAGGGGCGATCGCTACCCCCACGTTACCATCACATCAAATATCATTTCCTGAGAAACATTATCATGAGCACAGAACCCAAAGTCGTTGTCATCACTGGCGCATCGCAAGGCATCGGAGCCGGTCTGGTACGAGGCTTCCTCGATCGAGGTTATCGCGTCGTTGCGAACTCGCGGACAATCGAACCAGTCGATTCTCCCGACGTATTAACCATCGCAGGCGACATCTCCGAACCAGCCGTCGCCGAACGAGTCATCCAGAGCGCCGTCGCGAAGTTCGGGCGAGTTGATACTCTCGTCAACAACGCGGGCATCTTCGTGGCGAAACCATTCACGGAATATACCGAGGCCGACTTTGCCCGAGTTCTTTCCGTCAATGTCAGCGGTTTCTTTCATATCTCGCAGCGAGCCGTTCGCCAGATGCTGCAGCAAGGCGGCGGGCACATTGTGAACCTCACGACGTCACTGGTTCGCCAACCCATGAAGGGCGTGCCATCCGCGTTGGCGTCGCTGACCAAGGGAGGCCTCGACGCCGTCACCCGCTCGCTGGCCATCGAGTACGCCGACAAGAACATCCGAGTCAACGCCGTCGCTCCCGGCATCATTCAGACCCCGATGCACGCCCCCGAAACGCATAATTTCCTTGCCAGCCTGCACCCCGTCGGCCGCATGGGCACCGTCCAGGAAGTCGTCGACGCCATCCTCTACCTGGACTCCGCCACCTTCGTCACCGGCGAAACCCTGCACATCGACGGCGGTGCCCACGCCGGGCGGTGGTAGCGTCAAGAACTCTTGATGTTTTGGGACAAAGCGCACAGTCGCAACCGTCTTCTGCAAGTGTGATGCTTAAAGTGCCAACCAGCCCGGTACAAGTCCATTACCCCTCAGAAATCGAGGGAAGGGTCATCCGCGTGGATATCACTGGTGGGCTGTCCGAGAATGGCACCGAGCTTATTCTTATCTATGCCAAATAGTGCATCTGCGGTCTCCCTGCAGCGTTTTACGAACTGCTGCAACATTCGCCTGTCAACGACATTGATAATTGTGTTCGGATGTCCTGTCGCCTGATTTCTCCAAAGCAAGACCGCTTCATCGAGCTGAGTCAACTCCATCTCGCCGGTCTCCGAGAGATGCGATTGAAAGAGATGGCCATCGAAGACAATAACCGGAAAGATGACTGCTGCGATCGGCGACTTCTGGAATCGCTTCGCAATAGCCGTGGATGCACCAACGACTGACTCTATGGAGCTGTAAGCATTGTCTTTGCTATCATGTCCGTTCCGAAAGGCAGTCGTCATTGAAGATGCACAACGATCTGGTAACTGGAAGAGTCCTTTATTAAACAGGCACGCCAAGTTATACACGCCCTCGATGAGCGTTCGTCCGTGTCCTCCTGCTATTCTTTGCCTAATTCTCTGGTTTTCATTCAGGGTGTGTTCAGTAGCCGAGAAGCAGACCCAAGGCTTTTTCGTATTGTTCTTACACTCGATCACAAACACGACTCGAATCCATCGCCCATCTTGGCCGAAGTGCATGGTCGCAATTACGTCAATCTCACGTTTTATGTCCGTATTCGGATCGTCGTACATCATGGCATGATGGGCGCGAAACCCCGCAGCTCGGAAGGCACGGGCAACTTCCAGTTCGAGGGGATATCCCTCCGTCTCAAGCCATTCCCGCACCTTTGTATCAATTGGCTCTTGTTGGTCTCGTGTTGGCATCAGTTGTCTCTCCATTTGTCGCATTAGTTTCCATGTGAAGGTCTCACCAACGCGAGAAGATGGTTGCGAGCCCTAATATTTTCGCGAGTATACAATGAGGTGGCTGCGGGAATCCAAGCAGTAAGACGAGATACACTAAATTAGCCTTAGGGGAATCTGCCCTACGCTTCATACGTGGATCCGCGAAGCTTAGGATGCCGCCTGCCAGTTTCGTTTGAGAGTAGCTTACTCCGCACTGATGAGGATTCGTGATGCGAAACGATTTGACTGCTTTGCAACCTAACTTTGACTTCAATCGCCGCGACTTTGTGGTGGCTACGCTGGCCACGGGGTTCGCTTTGGCGGTGCAGCCGGTGTCGGCTCAGACGATCAAGACGGACACCGAAGGCCTGAATGCGGGCGAGGTCAAGATTCCTGTTACCGGGGGTGAGATTCCGGCGTATCAGGCTCGGCTGGCGAAGGGGAGTTCGTTCCCGGTGATACTCGTCGTGCAGGAAATCTTTGGCGTGCATGAGCACATCCAGGATCTGTGTCGCCGACTGGCGAAGGCCGGATATCTGGCTGTCGCTCCCGAGCTGTATGCGCGGCAGGGTGATGTCTCGAAGCAGACCGACATTCAGGAGATCATCAAGTCGGTCGTCTCCAAGGTGCCGGACGCTCAAGTGATGTCGGATCTCGACGCGACGGTCGCGTGGGCTGGCAAATCGGGTCAGGGAGATGTGTCGAAGCTGGGCGTCACCGGCTTCTGCTGGGGCGGTCGCATCGTGTGGCTGTACTCCGCGCACAACCCGAAGCTAAGGGCCGGCGTGGCCTGGTACGGTCGCCTGACCAGTGCTGTCGATGAGCTGCATCCGAAGCACCCGCTCGACATCGTCGCTGATTTGAAGGTACCGGTGCTCGGACTATACGGTGGCGCTGATACCGGTATTCCGAATGATACTGTCGAGAAAATGCAGCAAGCGTTGAAGACCGCGAATAAGCCCAGCGAAATTGTGCTCTACCCTGATACTCCGCACGGCTTCAACGCCGACTATCGGCCGACGTATCGCAAGGACAAGGCGGAAGACGGCTGGCAGAAAATGCTGGCGTGGTTCAAGAAGAACGGCGTCAATTAGTCGAGGGAGTCTTTGCAAGTGCGGCTTATTTCGTAAGCCGCACTTGAGCAGGAATGGATTCAACGGGTTTTTCCCCGGCGCACCGTAGAGCTCCAGCCCGGTGCGATTCGGACAGACTACTTTGGGGATTTGACCGCGGGTTGGACTGCTTTCACCTTGCTCTCGGATGCAGGATTCTCGGTCTTGGGCCGTGGCACGTTGGGTACCAAAGCGGGGTCATACTTTGCACCCGCCGACACCTGAACCACGGTCATGCGGAGTTTGGTGGGAAAGAATTTTTCGTGATCTTTCCGCTTATGAGCGTGGCCCATGCCGCCGCTGTTGTCCTTAATCACCAGATGCATCTCTTTGATACCCTGGTCCCAAACGATCGAATCGTTCTGCCAGAACTTCGTCATGGGGATGTCCTGCTCGTAGACTCCGGCTTCTTTGTAAACCGGAGTGTTGAAGCAGCCATATCCGTTCTTCTGGCCCTTGTTGGGGATGTAGCACACGGACCAGGTGGTCGCTTCGCTACCCGCCGGCTTCTCCAGCACTTCCAGCCGCACATGAGCAGTCCCGTTGCGATAATCAACCGGGCTGGTCCAGTCCTTGGGACGCTCCGCATTCATCAACTTGTCACGAACGTAGTAATGCGAGGGACTCGGCTTGGAGTTATCCGCATCTTCCTTGGTAAACGTGAAGGTCGCGTCGAAAAGTACGAACTGCTCCGCCTGCGCGGTGGATGCTCCCAACCACAACGCGGTGCAACCGACCAACACCGAGAGACTTCCGAGTGACATTTGATTGCGGTTCCGGGACATCGTCTTTCCCTTCGAGGCTGAGGTCGACAAAGAGCGTCTCACTGGTGCGGCGGACTTCGTCCATACGTGACCGCCGATTGAGCAGCGAAGAACCGCCACGTTATCGCTCAGCTCTAAAGCTGACGAGTGTGGTCTGCTACGGCCTCGCTTTCACGACCAGGCAATGGTCGTTCTCCTTGGTTCTTTCAGAGGTGTGCGTGCTGTCGGACGGACGGGTCGCCGAATAGGCTCCTGACTCTTACCGACTTCAAGTTCGGATCGCATGAATGAATGCCCACATTGGCTAGATTGACTAGGTAGTCGCAAGTATTGTCGTTCACGTAGGAGATTCTGCGAAACGATCAGGTAGGCAATAACGCCATTACAGGCACCGAGATCGGCTTTGAGAAGAAAGGACCCCTTATGGGGAATGGTATTTCCGGAAACACGACGGCTATGGCGATATCAATCAGAGTTCTTCCGCAGAGGCGTTCGAGTGAACGGCGCTGAAGGGGCTGGCCACGATCGCCGTCCGCGAAAGTCTGCAGAACGTGCGCGACGTCCCGCTGGACAAGTCGAAGCCAGCGAGCGTTCGCCTCACGCTGGGGGTTCGCGATTCCGATTGGGCCAAGAAGTCGGTCTGGTTTAGGGACTTGATGGACCACGTTCGTCAGCCCGACGCCGGTGCGCCGGCGATGGACAAGAAATGCCACTTGTTCGTGGAAGCCTTACATACGTCCGGACTCATCGGCGACCATACCGCGCCCCAGGTGCCAGCCGCAGTTTCAAACACCAGTTTCCCTTGATCGTCGATCATCGTGGCGGACCAAATAACCGAACCGTCTGGCGCTGATCGCACGCTTGTGCCGCTGTCAGATACAAGAATCTGAAGTATGAACCGCGCCTACTACTCGGACAGCATTGCTGGTTTTCTCGATCGCGACCCCGACGCGATCCTTGGCGAACTCGTCCGGCGGGCGAGCGCAGAGGGCGCGCAGATCGAAACGACGCAGACCGATGCCTGGCTTGAACAAACTGCGATTCTTAAGCACTCGCTTCCTCCCTATCGCGATCGCGGTTCTGTCTATTTCGAATATTCGATTCCGCGGCTAGGCAAGCGGATCGATGTCCTCACGCTCATCGATGGCGTGATCTTCGTGATTGAGTTTAAGGTCGGCGAAGTGGCATTCACGAGCCACGCACTCGATCAGGTCTGCGACTACGCGCTCGACCTGAAGAATTTTCACGAGACCAGTCATGCCGCCCCGATCGCCCCAGTCGTCATGCCCACTCTCGCTCAGAGCGACGTAGCCTTTGCGATAGCCTATACGGCTCACGACGACAACGTGATGCTCCCGATTCGGGGCACGCCTGACACGCTTGGCGACATCCTTGCACGCGTACTCGACTTTGCCGACAGCAGGGCTATCGAGCGGGCGGTGTGGGAAGCCGGTCGTTACCAGCCGACACCGACGATTATCGAAGCCGCTATGGCGCTCTACGGCGGTCATCAGGTGGAGGAAATCTCGAAGAAGGACGCCGGTGCCGAGAATCTCGCCGTGACCTCGCGCACCATTGAGCAGATCATCCAGACCTCCAAGGTCAATAGTTGGAAGTCGATTTGTTTCGTCACCGGTGTGCCGGGCGCGGGCAAGACACTGGTTGGACTCGACGTTGCCACCAAGCACTTCGATAAGGAGTCAGAGCTTTACAGCGTCTTCCTCTCCGGCAATGCACCGCTCGTGGCAGTGCTCCGCGAGGCGCTCGCCAAAGACAACGTCCGTCGGCAGATGGAGAAGGGGAAGCGGATCAAGATCGGTGCCGCGCGTAGCGAGGTAAAAGCTTTCATTCAGAACGTACATCACTTCCGCGCCGAATGTCTTGTCGACGTTGATCGACCGCCAATCGAACACGTTGCGATCTTCGATGAAGCACAGCGTGCGTGGAACCAGCGACAGACCGCGCGGTTCATGAGTGAGCGCGGACACGCAAACTTCGAGATGTCAGAGCCAGAATTCTTGATCTCATGCCTCGATCGGCATTCCGACTGGGCAGTCATCATCTGCCTCGTCGGCGGCGGACAGGAGATCAATACCGGCGAGGCTGGTATCCGTGAATGGCTCGACGCACTGGCGCGATCGTTCCCACAATGGAGAGCGTTCATCTCCTCCCGTCTGACCGATTCCGAGTACGGTGCCGGCGAACTAGTCGAGCAGGCACGCGCCCTCCCAAACACAACCATGCAGGATGACCTGCATTTGAGCATCTCGATGCGGTCGTTTCGGGCTGAACATGTTTCGCTGCTCGTGAAGCAGGTGCTCGATCTCGAGCAGGAGGCTGCCACGCGAACGCTCGATGAATTGCGCGATCGATATCCGATTCTGATCACGCGCGATTTGGCCAAGGCCAAAAAGTGGTTGCGCGATCGAGCGCGGGGCAGCGAACGATACGGGCTCGTTGCTTCCTCTCATGCGTATCGGCTTAAGCCGCACGCGATCGACGTTCGCCTGCAGGTTGATCCGGTGCAATGGTTCTTACACGGCAAGGATGACGTGCGTTCGTCGTATTACCTCGAAGACGCGGCGACCGAGTATCGTGTTCAGGGACTGGAATTGGATTGGGCCTGTATGACTTGGGATGCAGACTTCCGACGAGTTCGTAGCGGATGGGAACACTGGAAGTTTGTGGGTCACCAATGGCAGCGGGTCCGCACGCCTGAGCGGCAGATGTATCTCAAGAACGCATATCGCGTTTTGCTGACTCGCGCTCGGCAGGGAATGGTGATTGTCGTTCCGCCAGGCGAGCAGAACGATCACACGCGCAAGTGCGAGTATTACGACCGCACATTCGATTATCTCGCTGGCATCGGATTCGCCATGCTTTAGCTCTGCGAATCGCTACTTGATGACCACCGGCCCGGAGAGTGTCATGGATAGGTTCCTCGGCAGATATTCGTACCTACGGACAACAGCTCCGCGTTGAAATCTTCATACCCAGCAACTGATCCGTCGCAGGACATACTTGTGTGGCTGGCGACCGGACAGTGGTTGTCTACCGTTGCGGCGGAGAGCGGTGGCGGGTTCGCGAAGGTCGGCGAGAATGAGGTCGATCACAGGCTGGCCGTCGAACGCTTCATGGCGGGAGGTACGCTATCCGACTTCATCCTGCGCTCAAAGAGGATGGCTTGCCCCCCAGAGGCACTATCGCGCAGAGCTGCAGCAATGACGTGCGCATGAAAAAACTCCGGGCTTTGAGGCTCCGGAGTTTTAAGTGGCGGGGGCAGGATTCGAACCTACGACCTCGAGGTTATGAGCCTCGCGAGCTACCAGACTGCTCCACCCCGCGTCAGTTGTGGGCGGGATTATGGCGGGGGGGCTTTCGATGTCCAGCCACTGTCGAGCACATTTTGGACCTTGCGGCAAAGTCACCGTATTTGGTTCGAACTTTCGGGTTGTTCCGATGAAATCGGGCCCGAACGAATTGGGGTTTGGCCGTCGGCGCCGCGTATGCATGAGCGAGGCCTGATGGATTCCGGGAGCGATCCGACTGAACTTTCGGGGCTCGCTACCGTTGTGGAGGGCGGGGACTAAACTCTTGCCGCGACTCTTGTTCTCTGAAAGCGGCGTTCTGACCGATGTTTTGCCGAGTGAGCCTATGCAGCCGAATAGCTTTCTAGTTTTTCTGCTGGCCGTGATCGGGCTGCTGATCCTCTTCTCCGAGCTGTTCATGCCGTCGGGGATGCTGGGCGTGATCGCGCTGTGTTGCTTTGTAGGGTCAGCCTACTGCGCTTACGAGACCTGGTATCTCGCGGAGCACTACGTCTGGTGGTGGAGCTATGTCAGCGGCCTGCTGATGATTGTGCCCGGCGTGGTGGCGTTCGGCTTCTACTGGCTGCCGCGTACCCGCTGGGGCCAGAGCGTCTTCGCGACTCCGCAGAAGCTGACCGAGCTGGAAGCCTTTCAGGATGAAGGCACGCGTCTGACCTCGCTCATCAATCAGCGGGGTAAGGCACTCACGATGTTTTCACCGGGGGGCATGGCTCTGATCGGCCGCGAGAAGTTCCATGCGGAAAGTGAAGGCATCTTGATTGAGTCCGGCGACGAAGTGATTGTCGTTGGAGTGCGTGCTCATCGGCTGGTTGTCCGTTCGGCGGGTCTCTACGATTCCGGAACGCAAGGTTCAGATCTGGTCAGTGATGTGACGCCGGAAGCACCTCAGGAAGAAGAACGTGATCCGAACGTGATTGATTTCGATATTCCTAAGGACTCGTAGTCCATCAGCACTGAAGCACCGACCGCGAGAAGGACTCCAAGATGCAGGTTCCCCATTTGCTGGCCGATAACTGGCAGAACTTGATGGCAGCGATTTCGATCGTTGTCTTCGTCGCGTTTCTGATCTTCATCGCGGTCTTCGCGCGGTTCTTCGGATTGTGGATCCAGTGCGTGATGACGCGCGCTTCGGTCGGCTTTCCCAACCTGGTGATGATGTGGTTCCGGAAGGTGAATCCGACCATCATCGTCCGCAGCAAGATCATGGCGGTGCAGGCCGGACTGACACGGTCCTATCCGATATCCACCCGGCAGCTTGAAGCTCACTATCTGGCCGGCGGCAACGTTCCGAATGTTATTCGCGCGTTGATTGCCGCACACCGAGCCGGACTGGATATCGACTGGCAGACGGCGGCGGCGATCGACTTGGCCGGTCGCGATATTTTGGATGCCGTGAAGACGAGCGTTTATCCGAAAGTGATCGACTGCCCGGATCAAGGCAAGAAGGGTGGCACGCTCGACGCTATGGCCGCCGATGGCATTCAGTTGAAGGCGCGAGCTCGTGTGACCGTGCGCACCAACCTGAAGCAGCTGGTTGGTGGTGCGACCGAAGAAACCGTGATCGCACGCGTCGGTCAGGGCATCGTGCAGGCGATCGGTTCCACTCAAAGTTACAAAGACGTGTTGTCGAATCCGGACCGCATTTCGAAGCTGGTGCTCAATCAAGGTCTGGAAGCGAATACGGCGTTCGAGATCGTGTCGATTGATATCGCTGACATTGACGTTGGTGAGAACATTGGCGCACGTCTGATGGCGGATCAGGCCGAAGCGGACATGCGAGTCGCTCAAGCCAAAGCGGAAGAGCAGCGTGCGGAAGCCAGTGCGCGTGAACAGCAGATGACCGCACACGTGCAAGAGAATCGAGCTAAAGTGGTGCTCGCCGAAGCTGAAGTTCCCAAGGCGATGGCTGAAGCCTTCCGCACCGGACGGCTGGGACTGATCGACTACTACGAATTGAAGAACGTGCAGGCGGACACCCGGATGCGTGAATCCATCGCCGGGCCCGGTATCGATAAGAAAAAGTAAGGCTACGTTGTCGTCGCCCGCGTTATGATG